>JACDDR010000015.1:22333-49221 GCA_013816895.1 Bacteroidota bacterium | reverse complement strand
CCCTTAGAAACAATATCCATAAGATGCTCATGTTCTATTTTGCTTAATTCAATTTTATATTTTATCATATTTTTTTATGACAAAGATATAATATTTATACGACAATATCAAGTTGACATGACACTAGCCTGTAATGAAGCGTTGGAAGCCTGTCAAACGCATCTTTCCACCAGCTTCTCAAAGCATCCTTGCCTTTTATCAAGCCTTTTGTTTCAGGCAAACGTACCTTTAATTTCGGGCTATAATGTTCTGCATTATTATCATACAAATGCAGGAGGCCTTCCAGATCCTTTGTGTTAAAGGCTTTGAGCCAGTCAAGGGCAATTTGCCTGTTTTTTGGGGAAATCATATTTTAAAATTAGATTTTATTATTTAACTTCATACCATGGTAAAAAGAATATTTTTAATTGCGTTTATTTTTTGTCTTGGCTCATCATTTGGTCAGACAAAGAAAGTAGATCCTAAAACAAAGGGAAAAGGAAAGGGTAAAACAGAAGCAACAACAACACAAACTGTAGTGGAAGAGCCGGAATTAAGTCCGATGGAAAAACTGGAAAGTGAATTGTTGCCGGAGTGGGTTTTAGAGCCTAACTCTCCCAAGAAAGTTTTACTGAAAGATAGAAAAAGAAAGAACGACTCGCTTCGTTTAGCTCTGCGTACAAAGCTTAAAAAGGAAGCAATGACCTTTGCCGTTAAAACAAAATATCCAAAAAAACCAAACGAAAAAATTCAGCTTTGCATCAATATTTCCGCGAAGGATACCAACATCACCTATTGCGTGAACGATTCCATTTGTAAAGATCCTGAAGTAGCAAAAGTGTTATATGAAAAATCAGTAGGCGACACTACTTTCATGCTTGTTTATGTAGACGCATTTACCAAGTCGAAATCAGACCCGGGTTTGTGTAATGCCGGGCATGAAACCAAACTGTTCTTCGCGCGCTGGAATACCAAGGACAATAAGGCCATATGGAAGCAAAAAACAATAAGTTCCTGTATTAAAGGTGTTACCAATATGACCAAGGAGCCAGTCGCGAATTGGGACAAATCCTCTGTATTAAATCTCAGTTATCATAAAGGCTCAAATTTTTATGATCTCAAGTTTGATCCCGAACATCCTGAATTAGGCATCCAAAGCCCTAAGGACAGCGAGCCTAAATAAAATGCGCGGCGGGAATAAATTTCCTTCTTACAAAAATAATAACCATATTTAGCCCGGTTGAACAAGTGGCTGAAAATAGCGTTGCTTCCCTTTGCCGGTATCTATGGCTTGATCACAGCTATAAGAAATTTTTTATACGACTGGCATTTCTTTAAACAAAAAAAATTCGATATTCATACCATTGGCGTGGGAAACCTTGCTGTTGGTGGCGCAGGCAAAACTCCGCTGGTAGAATATATCATCCGGCTTCTTCTTAAAGAAAACTTAAAACCCGCAACATTAAGCCGCGGATACAAACGTAAAACCAATGGATTTATTCTCGCTACCGACAGCAGCACCGCTGAAGATGTGGGCGATGAGCCGCTGTTGTACAAAAAGAAATACAGCATTGATGTGGCAGTAGATGCCAACCGTGTGGCGGGTGTAAAAAAGTTACTCGCCCTGCCAGAACCTCCAAAAATTGTTCTCCTCGATGATGTGTTTCAGCATCGTTCAATAAAATGCGGATTGAACATTGTAGTTAGTGAATACAACAATCTTTTTTTTAACGACAACATGATGCCTGCGGGAAGGCTGCGTGAGTTCCCTGGAGGAGTAAAGCGGGCAGATGTGATTGTGGTAAGTAAGACGCCTGAAAGAACCTCGCCCATTGAAATACGTAATATCACAAAAGACATTCATCCCGGCCCGCACCAGCAGGTTTTTTTCAGTTACCTGCAATATGGCGAATTATATTCCATCAGTAACCCCAACGATAAAGTTGATACGCTCAAAGATCTATTCAGGTTCCGCTTAATTGCATTTACAGGGATCGCAA
Organism: Bacteroidota bacterium; assembly: GCA_013816895.1. Taxonomy (GTDB): domain Bacteria; phylum Bacteroidota; class Bacteroidia; order B-17B0; family Aurantibacillaceae; genus Aurantibacillus. The sequence goes on along the minus strand of JACDDR010000015.1, from coordinate 47,242 downwards.
ATGCCGAACCCATGATTAATTATTTAAAGGAATATTCAGCCGAGGTACGTCATTTACCTTTTAACGATCACCAGGAATATACGCCTAAGCACCTTGAAGATATTGAGCGTTATTACCATAGCATTCAGGGAGGGAACAAATTACTGGTTACCACCGAAAAAGATCTGATGCGTTTAAAAAACGATTCGGTTTGGCATATTGCCGAAAGAATGAATATTTTTGTCCTCCCGATAGAAATCACCTTTAAAGACAAGGAAGAGGAGTTTAATAATTTAATACTGAAATATGTTAGAGCAAATAGAATTCACCACGAAAAATATATGTGAGAAAACAAATAATTTTAAGCCGCATGTGGGAATAATACTAGGCACAGGACTTGGCGGACTGGTTAACGAAATCGCGGTAGAATATACAATTCCTTATAATGAAATTCCGAATTTTCCTGTAAGCACAGTGCAGGGACACAGCGGTAAACTTATTTTCGGTGAACTCGGCGGGAAAAAAGTAATGGCCATGCAGGGACGATTTCATTTTTACGAAGGTTATAACATGCAGCAAATAACGTTTCCTGTTCGCGTGATGAAAGCGCTTGGGGTAAAAACGCTGGTAGTAAGCAATGCCAGCGGAGGAATGAATCCGAAATTTGAAGTAGGAGAAATAATGATCATTAACGATCATATCAATTTATTTCCTACCAATCCTTTAATAGGTAAAAACATTGACGAACTTGGTCCGCGCTTTGTGGACATGGGAGAAGCTTATAAAAAAAGTTACGTGGCCCTTGGAAAAAAAATTGCTGAGGAAAACGGAATTCGTGTAAGCGAAGGTGTGTATGCGGGTTTAAGCGGACCGTGTTTTGAAACTCCCGCTGAATACCGTTACGTCTGGAGGATAGGCGCAGATGTTGTAGGCATGAGCACTGTTCCGGAAGTAATTGTAGCAAGGCACTCAGGCATGGATTGTTTTGGGATAAGTATTGTTACCGACCTTGGCGTTGAAGGAGTTGTGCAGGAAGTGACGCACGAAGAAGTTCAGCACATTGCGCGCATGCAGGAACCTAAAATGACGCTAATTGTAAAAGAGTTTGTGAAGAGGCTCTAAATCACTCCTTGTAATAAAACGTATTCTCAATAAGAGAGCTGTCTTTATTCTTCATTTTAAGTTTTATCACTATTTTATTTGAGGGTTCGGCACTAACGCCATTCACCAGCGCTTTGAATTCAAAAGCCGACTTGCTGTTTTTTTGAGTGTTGCCAGTTGAATTAAAAACACATTCGTAATTCATTCCTTTAATGTATCTGAACATATAAAGACTGTCGTTTTCGGTCTTCACCAATTGTCCGTTATCTACAAAAACGGAAAGATCATTCTTTGAAGCTTCATCCACCACAAGATAAAAAAGACTGGCTCTTGTAAGTGTATCCGTTTTTATGCCTTTCTGAAAGAAGAGAATAGTGTGCTTTTCTTTTTTTACTTTAATGGTGGCCGGCACCTGTGAAAACAAAGATGCTGTAAGAAAAGCAAGAGTAAAAATAAAACAAGTGGTTCTCACAAAAAGTGAATTAATAAAATAATCAGGTTTTAAGGCTGTTCCTTATCGATTTCCTTTTTTATTTCCTGGATGTGTTCATTTACCTGGTCGGTAAGGCCACCGGTACTTTGCTGAATATCTTTTTGCAGTCCGTTAGTAGCGTCTTTAAACTCACGCATACCCTTTCCGAGCGTTCGTGCAATATTCGGAATCCCTTTTCCGCCAAACAGCAGTAAGATCACAAACACGATCATTACCACTTCTCCTCCCCCTAAATTCAGGAACAATATAAATCCGTTGAGTATCATTTTTTTCCGGCCTTCATAAATTTATAAACCACAACAGCTCCTCCAATAAATACAATTCCTATGAAAAGAATAATGAAGTAATCGCTAAGTTCAGTTGTCTGTCTCATTTTACGCTGTAAAGATAATTAATCTCCTTCAATTCCAAGGTGAATTAACGCATCGCCTTCGTTAACTACAGGCTGGTTGTTGGTTCCAACGATATAACCGTCAACATGACTAAGGAGTTTGTTTTCAATATCGCCAAAAGGATTGCATATAACGCCTAACAGATCTCCTTTATTCACAAAGGCTCCATTGCGCGCGTTCATGTGAAAAAGCCCGCTGCTATTGGCCCTGATCCAGGTATCTTTAATGATTTTTACGGATGGATTGGAAGGAAGCTCCGCGTCCACCATTTTGTAGGACTGCATGAGTCTCAGGCAGCCGTTAACACCTTCGTTAATCGCCAGGTAATCAAAGCGCATGCTTTCGCCGCCTTCATAAACAAGAATGGGTTTGTCTTTTTTAGCGGCTTCCTGCCTGAATGTGCCCTCTCGGTAAGTGCTGTCAATGATCAGGGGCGCCGAAAATTTCTCGGCAAGCTTCACGTTTTCAGGAAAATCAAATACGCAACGCAATTGCGGGTAATTATTTATTTTGGCACCACCGGTATGAAAATCCACCCCGAAATCAATCACCGGAAGAATGTGTTTCATCAGATCATAGGCAATGCGGCTTCCCAGCGATCCGTTTTTAGAGCCCGGGAAACAACGATTAAGGTCACGGCCATCTGGCAAATCGCGGCTGCCATATAAAAAAGATACGATGTTAATCACCGGAATGGCAATAAGAGTGCCGCATTTAAGATCCTGCACTTCCGGGCGCGCTATAATTTTTCTTACTATTTCTATTCCGTTGGTTTCTTCGCCATGCATGCCCGCGCTGAAAAGCACTGCGGGACCTTTATTTTTCGAATGCACCACATGAACCGGAATTTCAATATTGGTTTTGGTATGCAGTTCGTAAGAGTTCAGTACTATTGTTTTGCTTTCGCCGGGCTCAATACTCTGTTTATTTATGGTGATTGTTTTTTGCACAGTATAAATTATTCGCCGGGTTTGCTGAACTCGTTACGTTCTACGTACTCAATTATTTTTCCGGCAATATCAATGCCCGTTGCGCCTTCGATGCCTTCCAGTCCGGGTGAGGAATTAACTTCCATTACTAACGGTCCGCGACTTGACTGTAAAAGATCTACTCCCGCAATCCCCAGGCCTAATTTTTTTGCAGCTTTAATGGCGGTCGCCCTTTCTTCCGCGTTTAGCTGAATCACAGTAGCAGAGCCGCCGCGGTGCAGGTTGCTCCTGAATTCGCCTTCTTTAGCCTGGCGCTTCATAGCCCCTACAATTTGCCCGTCGACAATAAACACGCGAAGATCTGCGCCTTTAGCCTCGTGAATAAATTCCTGCACCAGCATGTTGGCTTCCAGTTTCATAAAAGCTTCAACAACACTTTTAGCTGCTTTCTGGTTTTCAGCAAGGATCACGCCAATACCCTGGGTTCCTTCCAAAAGCTTGATCACACAAGGCGCGCCGCCAATGTTTTCAATTACACTGTCAATATCTTTGTCTTTTGGTGAAGAGGCAAAAGCTGTTTTAGGAATGCCGAGTCCGGCACGCGCCAGAATCTGCAGACTCCTCAGTTTATCGCGTGAACGCACAAGTGCCTGCGACTCTACCGCCGTAAAAATTTTCATCATTTCAAACTGACGCACCACCGCGCTTCCGAAGAATGTGGCACTGGCGCCAATCCGGGGAATAACCGCGTTAACGTCAGTAACTTCCTTGCCGTTAAAATATATATGAGGCCGGCCTTGTTCAATTACCAGAACGCATTTCATGTGATCCAGTAATAACATTTCGTGGCCGCGTTTTTCGCCAGCCTCTAAAAGCCGTTTGGTAGAATAGAGATTCTTATTCCTTGAAAGTAGTGCAATTTTCATCTGTAAGAGATTGTGACATTAAAGATAAAGAAATCCAGTAACAAAAGCCGTTCTAAAGGAAGAATTCCGCCGTTTATTCCAGGGTTTTCTTCAGGGCCGTTTTTGCAATGGGGCCGCCGGTATGGAGCCTGTTTACGTCTATCAGGAATTTTCCTTTCAAAGGTTTCCGCCCGACAAGAATTGGATAGCGCATATTATCGCGGTTGGTAAGGGAGATGGTGGCTCTTATTTTCTTCCCCCCGATTTTAAGAACAGTGCGGATAATGTAACGTTCTTCCATTTCACCGAAAGAATTTTTTATTTTTTTTGTGGAGAATTCGGTGAACCTGAATTCTTTTTTGGGTTTATCCACTCCCTCAGAAATAGTAAAATAAAGGGTGGGCTTTTTTAAACCAATAAGCATGCTGATCTCATCGCAGTGCATGGAACAGGTATAAGCGCCTGTATCTATCTTGGCCTCCAGGCGGCTGATACCAAGGTCAGGAAAGCCAACGTATTCACGTCTGCCGATAAGTCTTATAGCGGATTGTTCACTCTGCACGTTTCAATAAATTATAATATCGTTTAACATCCACATCACTATTCAGGGGTTGATTTTGAAGATAACAAAATACAAAATTATTCGCAAAATAAGGAGCAAGCATTACACCCTTTGTGCCTAAACCGTTAAAAACATACACATTGCTATAAACGGGATGTGCGCCGATAACAGGACGGCGGTCAAGCGTAGAAGGGCGCACGCCAGCCTGTTGCGATGTAATGGTATATGGGCAAGTTACCAGAGATGCAAGTTTTTCAATAAGCTCCCGTTTACCCTTTTCCGTGGGCTTATCGGTAAAATCATCCCATTCGTAAGTTGCACCTGCTTTAAAATTGCCCGATGAGGTTTGAAGGATAAAGCCGTTTTTATTAAGAATATGATTATTGAGTTCAATTTCCATCGATTCAATAAGCAGAACCTCGCCCTTTGCAGGTTTCATGGGAATCCAGCTGAAGAAGGGATTGTTTTTTATAAGATGGCCTTCACAAAAAATAATGTTCTTTGCCAGTATTCCTTTGTATGTAACCGAATCCGGGGCATGTTCAAGGAGCGAATGATCAAATACTTCGGTAATATAATGTTCTTTAAAAAAAAGTTCAGTGGCGTTTATAAACGAAGCTACATCTATGTTTCCCGACTGTTTCACAATTCCTCCTTCGCCACTCACATTGTAGTTTTTTAAAGACAGAGATTTAAGATCCACAACCTCACCTAAGAAATGGTCCAGTTCATTTCGTGATTTTTTTAACCACAATTGTTTTTCCTGTTCTTCTGAAAATGGTTTGATGATATTACGGTGATAAACAAATTTTTTGTTCAACCGTTCTTCGCAATCCTTGTAAAACGAATTCAGGTACGGAATAGTTTTATGCGCGAGCCAACTTTGCGTTAATCGTTTAAATACGATGGGATTCCATATTCCTGCTGCAATAAGCGAACAGTTGCTCAGAGTGGGCAATCCAATAATTTTAAAACTGATGTTGTGATTTTTAAAAGTATGTGCGAGCGTGGTGGCTGCAAGGCCGCGGCCCACAAGAATAAAATCGGTCATTTTTTGGCGTTTTCCGCCCTCACATGGGGGTTATAATTCTTTTTAAGCCCGCGGTAAGATCCTGAGAAAAACATAATAACTTTAAATCCCGCGAGGCTCTGCCATTTACTTACTTCGCCGAAAACTTCAAGGCCTATGCCAATGTCATAGCTAAGCTTTGTGACAGCCTGACCTGAAACATAAAAACCTGTTCCGGTGTAATATTGCGGGAGAGAGTTTCCAACAGAATCCGTTCTACCTATAACTCCTGTAAACCTGGTTATTCCTGCAAACACGGCGAAGTTAGTTTTTGTAGTTTCTTTCCTTAAACCATAACCCAGGCGTGCGCCCACGTGATTATTGCTTAAAAATTCTTCGCCACTCATCATTATTCCCAATTGAAAATACTGGCGCTGAATGTGGAAATGAAAATCGATTCCAATTGCTTTTTGCTCGCGGTGCCTTAAGCTGCTTGAAAAAATTCCGCCCCCGGCCGTAAGGTAATTGTTATATAAACGATAGCGTTTACCGGCGTATAAGATTTCTTCCTTTCGGTCGTATTCGGGTAACTGTTCTCTGGGTTTTTCTTTTTGGGAAAAACCGCACAGGCAGCATAATAAAGCGAATATTATAAGGGTTAGTCTGATACGGCAAAGATACTGAGAATATCATATTTTTCGGGCATTTTTATATTACTGGCGGCAAAATAGCTATATCTGGTTTTTTAATTAGCCATGATTTATTATTTATCCAGGTCAGAATGAATTGCTGTCGAATACGCGAAAACAGGCAGGGCTAAAAGAAAGGGTTGGTTTTTTTTTCGTGACCAATAGTTGTGGATGGACCATGACCGCTATAAACTTTCACATGATCCGGTAAAACAAATAATTTCTCACGCACCGATTTCAAAAGGGTTTCATGATCGCCCTTGGGAAGATCGGTTCGGCCAATGCTGCCGCTGAATAATACATCGCCACTGATAAGAATTTTATTTTCGGCATTGTAAAAGGAAATGCTTCCCGGAGAGTGGCCCGGCGTATGGAAACATTCAAGTGCGTATTTTCCAAGTATAATTTTGTCGCCCTCGTTTATAAATGCCTTTGGCTCCGGTGATTGTTCACAGGGCACGCCGTATACTTCGCCACTTTGGGTCATGTGTTCAATAAAAAACAGATCGTCCTTATGCATTTCAGGCTCTAAACCAAAAGTATCAAAGATGAATTTATTTCCAAGAACATGATCAATGTGCGCGTGCGTAAGCAAAAGCCGGCGGAGGGTTAATTTCTTTTCTTCTAAAAAATCCACAAGAATTTTATTTTCCTCAGCAGTGTAGTTTCCAGGATCAATAATAAAGGCCTCGCCCTTGTCATCATAAACTAAGTAAGTGTTTTGCTGGAAAGGATTAAAGCAGAAGTATTTTAAGTAAAGCATATCGAAATGTTTTATAGTGTTTTAATTAGTTTAAACTGGTTGTCATCAATGTCAATTAAATTGAGACCCATCTTTTTTCCCGCGCTAAGTTTTCCGTAATTATCCTCGATGCACAGGGCTTTCGCGCCATTCAGCGTCATCATTTTTAAAACCTGCTCTGTGCTGAAAGATGAATTTTTGAGAACCAGGTTGGCTTCGTTAATAATGGATAAGCCGGTGTTGCTGGCAAGACTGTCTGTTCCAAGGCAAATACGTTCTGATTCGTGCAGGAAGAGATTGAAATCCGGTAAACGGTCTTCGATATATAAATTAGCGCCCGGGCAAAAGCACCATAAAATATTTTTTCCTTTCGTCAGGTTTATGTCCCTGGTATCGCTGCAAGTATTATGAACGAGGATTGTTTTTTGTGATCCAAGCGCTTCAATGAAATATTCCAGGCTGCTGGTCACAGGAGGAACAAACCAACTGATATCCATTTGAAGGAACTGATACAAGTCATGGAAACCGTTTGTTATACCTTTAAAGAATCTGGTTTCATCTTCGCTTTCCTGGCTGTGAATGGAGGATGGAAGATGATATGCCACATTATAATTGCTAATTGCCGAAATTAATTTGAGAGAAGTGCTGTAGGGCGCGTGGGGAGCAAGACTGCCTGCTAAACCCAACTCCTGTAGTTTTTTCAGAAGTACCAGGCCCGCGTCAAACATAGTTTCTGCACGGTCAGGATGAAGCCCGAGTAATTCAATAAAGGAATGATAATAAAGCGAACTGTTAGACTTCATTTCAAAACTGTCCCAGGTATTACAAATATCGCCCACAGCAACAATGCCCTTGTCCCTCATTTCTTTATCGGCTGTAGCAATCTGCTCTTTTATCGCATCAATTGCCGAAGAGGCCCGCTGAAAAATGATTTGTTTGCCGAAGCCCGGCAGTCCTGTTTTTTGAGAAATCTTGTTTTTAAGATGGCTTAATTCGGTGTGGCAATGCGCGTTCACAAAGCCGGGCGTAATAACACCCTTTAACGTTTGAATTTTAAGAGGATCTATTTTGCCTGTGTCCGTTATTTCTTTGATCTCTCCCGCTGCAGCAACAGCAAGTACCGCATCGCTTTCAAGGAAACGCTCGCCGTCAAAAATTCTATCCGCTTTTATAAAATTCACCAGGTAAATTTATCAAAAAAATGCGGTTTATCGGTATAGTTACCTTGGTATTCTGGCCTGGGAGAGGCCAGATAATTTTAAAAAATAAGTCAGAGTCATGTGTGTTTTGCTCTTCCAGAGCAACGAACATTTTCCGTGGTTTTTTAAAAATATTTGCCCCTAACGGGGCAAAATTATAAGAAGTCTGAAAAGCAACATTGTTTGCTCTTTGAGATTTTGTCGGCCTCGGAGATACCAAACAACTTTAAATAATAAGTTAGAGCACATTTGTTTTGCTCTCCCAGAGCAAATAAGATTTTCAGTGATTTTTTTTAAAAATATTTGCCCCTAATGGGGCAAAATTATAGAAAGCCTAAAAAGCAATATTGTTTGCTCCTTGGGGGTAAGGCCTCGGAGAGGCCAGGCAATTTCAAAAATAAGTCAGAGTCACATTTGTTTTGCTCTTCCAGAGCAATGAACATTTCAGTGGTTTTAAAAAATATTTGCCCTAACGGGGCAAAAGCATAAAAAGCAATATTGTTGTTCCTTGGGGCGTAAGGCCTCGGAGAGGCCGGACATGTTTAAAAAACAAATCAGAGTCATACTTGCTCCTTTAGGAGCAAAACATAAAACTATTGTAAATCAAAGTCAAAGAGATACTCCGCCTTAAAGTCAATTTCATGTTCTTTTAAAAACGTTAAGTATTCTTCCCTAAAAGTGGTTTTTGTATGATGATCTTCCTGGAATTTAATGTAATTAAGAACTGCGGAGACATCTTTTTTTGAAACAGTAAACGCTCCAAAGCCTTCCTGCCAGTAGAATTTGCCTCTTAAGATCTTTTTTGAGTTTATAAATTTGGTGGAATGCTCCTTTATTTCTCTAATAAGATCGGAAAGGTTAACATTTGGTTTACAGTTTAACAAGAGATGAACGTGATCAGGCATGCCGTTAATAATAAACAGTTTCTGTTTTTGATTTGTGACAATTCCAGTTATATACTTATAAAGATCGTCTTTGATATCCTTAACTATCAGCGATTCGCGGTTTCTTACTGCGAATACAACATGGTAGAAAATTTGCGAATAGGTGTTGGCCATTTTATTTGCTTTGCTCTTCCAGAGGAAATAAGATTTTCAGTGATTTTTTAAAAATATTTACCCCTAACCGGCAAAATTATAAAAAATTATAAATTCCCAATATTCCCAAAAGCGAGCCTTTATCGCCGTCTTTTCGGTATCTTTGCATATTAATTAAATGGCTAAAAAAGACATACGCGCTTTATCACAAACTCAGCTGAACGAGGTGTTCAAAGAGATTGGTGAGCCTGCTTTCCGAGCTAAACAGGTGTATGAATGGCTATGGAGCAAAAGCGAAACTGACTTTAGCCAAATGTCGAACCTCTCAAAAAAATTACGCGAATTCCTGGTAGAAAATTACGTGATTAACGCCGTACAAATTAGCGAGTTGCAGGTGAGTTCAGATAAAACAATCAAATGCGCCATGCGCCTGCACGATAATTACGTGGTTGAAAGCGTTTTAATTCCGCATCAGGAACGCATGACGGCCTGTATCTCTTCACAAGTGGGCTGCAGCCTTACTTGTAAATTTTGCGGTACCGGTAAATTGAAACGCATGCGTAATCTTAATGCTGATGAAATTTACGACCAGGTAGTTCTCGTGAAAAAAACAGCGGCCGAAAAATACAACGCGCCGCTTACGAATATTGTATACATGGGCATGGGTGAGCCTTTGCTCAATTATAAAGAAGTTCTTGATTCGGTTGAAAAAATCACAAGTCCTGATGGATTGAACATGTCGCCCAAGCGGATCACTGTATCTACGGCCGGCGTGGCCAAAATGATCGTGAAGCTTGCCGATGATAAAGTGAAGTTCAATCTTGCCTTGTCGCTTCATGCTGCAAATGATGAAAAGCGAAATTACATCATGCCCATTAATGAAACCAATACACTGGACAATCTTGCTGAAGCGCTGAATTATTTTATCGAAAAAACAGGAACGCGTCCAACGTTTGAATACATCGTATTTAAAGATTTTAACGATTCACTTGAAGATGCACGCGAGCTGGTTGAATTTTGCAGGAAGGTAAAAGGAAAAGTAAATATTATTGAATATAATCCTATCGACGACGGGGAATTCAGGCAAACAACTCCTGAGAGGTTGCGCGCTTTTACCAATTATCTCGAAGAGAACGGCGTTATATGCAATGTGAGAAGGAGCAGGGGCAAGGACATTGACGCCGCCTGTGGACAACTGGCCAATAAAAACAAATTGGCGGCCCAACAATTAAAATAAAACTTATATTTAGGTTTGTGTCAAAAGCTATTGACGATATAAAATTACCCGTTGCCAGGCACATGGAGGCCTTTGAAGAAAAATTCAAAGGTGCCATGAAAAGTTCGGTGCCACTTCTTGATAAGATTACCAACTACATTGTAAAACGAAAAGGTAAGCAGATACGCCCTATGTTTGTTTTTTTAAGCGCTCAGAATGTGGGTGAAATAAACGAAAGCACTCACCGTGCGGCGGCGCTGATCGAACTGCTTCACACAGCTACTCTCGTGCATGACGACGTGGTGGACGATAGCAACGAACGCCGCGGTTTTTTCAGCGTAAACGCGCTCTGGAAAAATAAGATCGCGGTTCTTATCGGTGATTTTCTACTTTCTAAGGGACTTCTTCTATCACTCGACAACGACGATTTTCATTTACTTAAAATTGTAAGTACTGCGGTGCGTGAAATGAGCGAAGGAGAACTTCTGCAAATTGAAAAAGCAAGAAGACTTGATATTTCTGAAGAGATCTATTTTGAAATTATTACTAAAAAAACCGCGACTTTAATTGCGGCCTGTTGCGCTGCGGGTGTGGCCTCTGTTACGGACGATAAAACACAGATCGCTTTCGCGAAAGAATTTGGTACGCTTACGGGTATTGCTTTCCAGATAAAGGACGACCTTTTTGATTTTGGTACCGATGATATTGGAAAGCCCACGGGCATCGATATCAAAGAAAAGAAAATGACTCTTCCGCTTATCTACGCTTTAAACAAAAGCACCTGGTTAGAGAAGCGAAAAATAATCAATATTATAAAAAACCATAACGAAGAAAGCGAGCAGGTTACCAAAGTAATTAATTTTGTGGTGGAGAAGGGTGGTATAGAATATGCTACACGAGTGATGAATGAGTACAAGGACAAAGCCTTGCAGGTACTGAAGCAGTTGCCCCATAACAGCGCCAATCAAAGCCTTGAGCGCCTGCTGATATACGCTATTGAAAGAAAAAAATAGATTATGCATAAATTTTATTTAATTGTTCCTGCGGCAATCATGCTGTTTTGTGGTGCTTGTAAAACAGGAGAGAAGGAAAAAGAACTCAGTGCGGAGGAAAAACGCATGAGCGATTCTGTTTCTAAAATAGAGCAGAAAAAAAGAGCGGACTCCCTTAAACAAAAAAATCCTTTATTGATCATGCCTCCCGATAGTTCATTTACCGGCGACTATGTGGATAAATATCCTGGCGGAATCATAAAGTTCAAGGGATTCTTCAGGTTTGGGCAGCGCCATGGCCAGTGGATGTCGTTTTACCCAACCGGAACATTGTGGAGCGAAATGCATTACGACAAAGGTGTTAAAGAAGGACCTAACATTGCGTATTTTGAAAACGGCGCCAAGCGCTATGAAGGCATGTACAAAAGCGATTTCCGAGACAGTGTGTGGTGTTATTATGACTCTACCGGTAAGGTAGCCGAACGCGTGTTATTCAAACACGACAAGGTGGTAAAAAAGCTTCCGCTACAGGACAAATAATAGAAAATATTTTTAAAAAGAGGATCAGGTGCCAGACACCAGTTTCTTGCGCAGGGTCACGATAGTTTGTGAAATTTCTTTAATAACGCTTACATCTGTTTTTTTAGATTCTTCTGCGGCAACGTAATTTGCTTCAAGCATTTTCAGGTCTGTGATGATAAACTTCGATCTTTCATCCAGGTTCGAATTTTCAAGCATGATCACAAGATTCTTCAAAGATTCTTTTTGTTTAAGAATGGTTTCAACTACTCTTTCCGAATTAATGCTTTGTGCAATATTGCAGGAAACATAAAGTCCTTCAATCCAAGATCCCGCGAGAATAACAGCGGAAGTAGCAGGCCTGTTATTGGTTTTAAGAATCTCATCCGCTTTTTTAAACGCGCCCGTAACAACTTCAAGAGTAGAATCTTTGTTTTGTTTATTGGCTTCCATCCTGTCAAACATTTTCTGATCAAAGGCATTACTTACACCAAGATCGCCCGCCAGTATGTTCACACATTTTAAAAACACCATACTCTCCTGTGTTTGTTCAAAGGAGCTTGCAATGGTAAGATCAGATCCGTAGATACCAAGGTTAACAGCCTTTGTAAATTCTACGTTATATTTATTTACAGAATTAGGATCATTTAAAAGGTCGGCGTTATAATCTATTTTTTGTTCTTCGATCAGCTTTAAAATTTCGCCCCGGTCAGGCATAGCGTTAAAAACGTTTTGCGCGTTCAGCTTGGTTTCAAAAACTGCTTTTTGAGTAGATTCATCTACCACCACCGTTTCATCAGCTTTGTCATTATTGGTGCATGAAGTAAAAGCTACTAACAGCAGGAAAGGTATAAGCGATCGTATCAGTTTTTTCATAAATTTTTTCTCGGCCGCGGGTTAATCTCTATACAGTGTTTAGCGGTTTAATTTATTTTTCTGTTTAATCAGTGAAATCAGCGGCTTTACTTAGCTTTTTGAGTTCAATACAAATATATTATTATTTTTTGATTCCGTTCCGGTACTCCACGCGGTTTATTTCCTTGCCGGCTTTATCATAAAAAATCCATTCGCCGTCTGGCACGCTCTGCGCTTTGCTTTGTCCGCTCTCCTTTACAACCTTGTAGTTGCATACCGATTGCAGCTTGCCATTGGTATAATAACTCAGGCTCTTGCCGCACAGCTTGCCTTTTTTAAAACTCTGCACCCTGTTGGTTCCGCCGGTTTCATAAAAGTAGGTCCAGGTGCCGTGCTGGTGACCTTTGCGATACTTGCCTTTTGTATCTACAAAGCCGCCGCGTTCAAACCATTGTATATAACCGCCATGCTTAATGCCGTTTACGTAACTGCTTTCTTCGCGCGGCTGGCCGCTTTCATAGTAGTAGTTCCATTTGCCGCTGCGCTTGCCCTTACTGTTGTACTTACCTATGTAGTTGGGTTTAGCATTTGCAAACCATCCCTGCCATAGACCCGTTAGCTGGCCTTCTGTAAAAGATCCTTCATCTTTTTTCACGCCGTTGTCCCACCAGCTCGTCCATAAACCGTGTTCCTTGCCGTTAACATAAGGACCTTCCTGCAGTTTTTTTCCATTCTCCCACCAGGTAGTCCAGATGCCGGTTTTAACGCCCGCATCAAAATTACCCTGCTTCCATTTCTCTCCGCTTTTGTAAAAATATTCCCAGATTGCGGTTTGCTTATCGTTTAAAAAATTTCCGGTGCTTTCCACTTTTCCGTTCGGGTAATAGTACGTCCATTTATCATCGCGCAGATCCTCCTTTAGCGTGCCCGCCATTTCTAGGTTTCCGTTAATGTTGTAAAATTTCCATAAGCCGTTCTTTTTATTGGCAATAAAATTTCCTTCGCTCTTTGTTTTGTGATTTGGAAAATAAGAGGAATAATAACCGTTAAGCATTCCATTACGGTAATTGGCTTCGTAATCGAGCTCACCGTTAGTATGAAAAAAGCGCCAGGTGCTGTCCTGCAATCCGCCTTTGTAGCTTCCCATGGCTCTTATAATGCCGTTGTCGTAATTAGCGGTGAGGCTGCCATTGCCATTCGAAACCAAAGCTTTTCCTTTCGAATCCCAGAGATCAAGCAGATACAGTGTACTGTCTTTATATTCTTTTAAAAACTTTTTGTTGCCGTTCTCGTAATACTCTTCCCATCGTCCACAGGGTTTGCCATTGCAAAAGTTTTGCGTGGCCGAAGGAGCGCCTGATTTAAAAAACGATTTAATAATTCCGGAACGCTTATCCTTTTCAAAATGACCCACACTTTCTGTTTGTCCGTTTTCGTAAAAATAAATCCATTCGCCTTCTTTCTTTCCGCGTATAAAACTTTCGCGACTTTTTACGGCGCCGTTTTCATAAAAGGCTGTCCATACGCTGTCCGGTAAGTCGTGATAATGGCGGGTGAGCTGAGCAACTTTGCCGCTTTTATAATAATACACGTTAGTGCCCCAGCGCTTGCCTTTGAAGTAATATTCAACTGCTTTTTTAGCACCGTTTTCGTAGAAAATGGTCCATATGCTATCTTCTTTCCCCTGACGGTAAAACCCTTTGCGGCTCAAGTTTCCGTTCTTGTAATACTCCATGTAAGGCCCGTGGGCCATGCCTTTGTAAAAGTCAGATTCAGATTTAAGCTGGGTTTGCTTATCATCGTAATATTCCTTTTTGGGCTGGGCCGCCAGCGTGAGGCTAAACGCCATTAAAAGGAGGAGGGCAAAAAATCGCATAGTGTAAAGTTAGTCCGTATAACGCCGGGCAGAGGTTCTGGTTACAGCTTTTGTGAACAATTTTTTGGTTGAAAAGTGCATATAGCCACGAATTTCACGAATAACACTAAACATTAATAAACTAACCAATAACCACTCGAATATTTATTCGGAACAATTGGGTGTGCCCCTTCCGCCTAGTATAGCTTGGAGCGGAAGGGTCGAGCTGCTTCGGGCTCCTCTGGCGCTCCGGCTTTTTAGGTACTGGAGAGGTATGCACATAAAAGAGCTAAACCCTGCGCATCCCTCACGCCAAGGCGCGCAGGCTCACAAGGTTAATAGCTATCGGTTTACTGTAGCTTCGCATAAAGATTTAAAAGAGGGCTAATCTCTTTTGAAGACTAGCTCGCCCCTGATTAAAAAATCTTTATCTTCGATTAGATACGTGAAAAAATTCATCGTCCTATTTATTTTAACGCCATTACTGGCTTTCCCGAAATTTGGCCGGAATGCAGAACACGTTTCTTTTTATTGGGGGAAGACATACAGACTTGGTAATAACTACTATAATACTTTCGACATCTCCTGGGAGCATTACCGGAGTTCCTGCATAAATGCGTATTACCGGGGTTTCGGATTCCGGTTCGATGATTTTAATAATAATAACTATTCTATTGGCATGAAGTTCTTTCGATCATTGTTAAGACGTCCGAGTCTGTTATTGATACCTTATTACGGTATTTCGCCGGTAATATTTAAAATGGGAACTCAAAACGGACTAAATTTAAAACCGGAAATCGGAGTAAGATATAATACCTCTGCCTATACGCGAAGGCAGCCCCTGAGCTTAAGTATAAATGTTAGTTACGGATATGATATTCCAATTGTTAACGAGGCATTATTTACAATAAACCGTCACGACTTTAATGCAAGAATTGGCTTATCGGTAAATATAAACGACATCCGTTATTATTTTAACGCCCGAAAAGAAAAA
This sequence comes from Bacteroidota bacterium, assembly GCA_013816895.1. Taxonomy (GTDB): domain Bacteria; phylum Bacteroidota; class Bacteroidia; order B-17B0; family Aurantibacillaceae; genus Aurantibacillus. The sequence goes on along the minus strand of JACDDR010000015.1, from coordinate 31,774 downwards.
AAGAGAGGGACGTTGCCTGCTGAGGGCCAGGAGAACCCTCAAACCAATTAATGCCTGTTCGAGGTTTTTAAAACAGTGTTGGGTTAAAAACTATGTTTCGTTGTAGTGCTTTTTTTCGCCCTGTACAAAAGATAAATAAGCTAATAAAGTAACTAGCCAGTAAAGTTTAACGCCATGTCTGTTAGCTATCTCCGATGAAAACGCGATTAAAAGAAAGTTAATTAATATAAAAAAGACAGATAGTAAAACAATCGGAACAAACAACTTATTAAACTTCCTCCTAAGCATTTGAATTAAAATAATAAGCAAGGATAAAAGTGTTGTCAAAAAATAAAACACTGAGGAGCTTTCTAAGTTTAAAAACTGTTTGGCACTCTGTCGGGTATTAAGCACAATTGCATCGTCCAGAACGGCATATTTGCGAATTCTTTGAATAAGTGGGGTAGTGCTATCAAAAGCGCCGTTTCCATCGCCAATACCTGTCAGGTAAAATTGTTTGTAAAAGTTGGCAAGAGTTGCATTGAATTGCATTTTAATATATTTTTTTTCAGTGATGCTAATCCTCGATATGGTTTTAAGTTCGGGTCTTAATTCTTTCCAACCTCCCAGTTTGTAAAGCGGACTCGAGGTTTTCCAAACAAAGTCTTCAAATGATAAAGGGATAGAGTCTTTGTATTGACATAATCTGAAATCTCTTGAAGGGCATTTATCGTTCAGCATTTCCTGCAGAATACCTTTTTGCGCCAGGCTGCCTGTATAAAAAACATCTTTTGATTTTGAAATCGCGGAAGCCATAATAACGTAGCATGCAAGAAGAAGTATGAATAAAATCAAAACATTTGTTTTAAATATTTTCGCAAACCTGTAAGGCAGCAAAAACCTTCGAAATAATACGATCAGAATGATGCCGCCCAGGTAAACAAAACAGTTTGATATATGCGACGCGCTGGATAAAAAGAACAGTATAAATAGCAAAATATTATTTTTCAAACTGCCGTTATTATACAAGATGCAAAGCAGGCTTAAAAAACCAATGGAGCTGAAGAGGTCGGGAATCAATTGGTTAATGTCCCAGGCAAAACCCGTAAAAATGGTAATAAGAATTATAGAATTAAATGTGTGCTTAACTATATTTTCTTTACCAATAAAACAGTCTATGGTTTTGCTAATTGCGTAAATGAACATTATTGCCTGAAATATCGGGACAAAAAGAAATGAAAGGCCATTGAGGCTGAAAATTCTTAGAAGAATGCCATAGGTAATTGGTCTGTCAAAAGGAGTTTCAAGCTCGAAACCTGAAGAGATGTAAGTAGAAGTATCCGAGTACAGAACAGGATATCCATTTATTATTGTAACAATACAGGTAAGAAGAACGCAAATGGTATAAATAAAGGCCGGCTTTTTAAGTATGGAATCAAAGCTGCTAATGAATCAAAGATACAAAGGATTTTTCAATTACTTTTTTAAGGTACTTTTAGATTCCGACGCATTTCATGTTTTTATTGTCATCTGGACCCCGCATAAAAAAAGAGTGGTATGCTGACGGAGAGTTGAAACACACCAGTTTTTTGTTTTACACAATAGAGTGAAGAATGATTGATTGCAAAGGATTAAAGGCGGGTGACCAATTAATATTAAATCACGCAGTTCCTTTATTTCCTATTGAAGTTTATCTAAGTATGGGTATATTCTCTAAAAAAGATGCTCCCGATGAATCAACAACTTTGCCGGCTTATTTTGAAATCGATTACTTTGGGTATTACAGGCAATAGTTATTACAGCTTGGTATAATTCTATTTTATATCCACAAGTTTCAAAAATACCCTGGATGGGGTTGTTATTTTTACTTCAAGTGTTTTGTCCAGCGGGTTGACTATTACCGTTTCTTCTTTATTATTTACACATACCTGATAAACTTGTTTAGATTGCACTCCTGTGATTGAAACATTTATTCCCGATTTTTTTTCTACGCCGATTTTATTAATAGTGAGCAAACGCTTAGAAGAGAGAGTCAGAGTTAACATTCCTAAGCTTTTGCGGAGTTTCTTCCTGTTATAATTTAACCCACTTTTCTTTTTAGGATGGATGTCGTAACGCGGTTCAAACGCGTTGGAAAGAGTGAGATCGTCGTTTGGACTAAGTACAAGATGACCATTCTCAGTGAATGTAGTATTGGTGTGCCATATTCTCAGATAATCCACAAAATAACTATTTGGAAACGGAGTAGTTTCATCTGGTCCTGGATTAAAGGCCTCGTTGTCCTTTGCAACAGATGTATTAATATAAATGCTCATTGGATTTGGGAGGGAGCCTTTAAAATAAGCAAGTGGGTAGCCATTAATGTACCATATTACCTCCTCTGGTTTCCACTCTAATAGCATAATATTATATCCTTTATGTAGATAGTCTGATAACGGCATCCATCCACCCCAGTTTTTATTTATAAGCTTATGGCCATCGTAATTTCTATCGCAACCATCGGGACAGTGTGTATCTACATGTAGTTGATTATTTTTCTCTCCCTTCAGCTCAAACGCATCTATTTCTTCGTTTTTATACCCTCCGTAAAACCAAAATGCAGGCCATATACCTTTTCCCTCTTCAACTTTAAACCTTAACTCGTATAATCCATAATGATATTTTTTTCTCGAGAAGATAACTCCGGCGGAATACTTGGTAAGAAACTGATTTTTATCTAAGGCTATTTTTTTTCTTTTTAAAAAGGCGCTGTCAATTTCAATGTCTGCCATAATATAAGTACTGTCCTCTTTAAGAGCCAGAAATTTAACCTGACCGTTTTCAAGAACTACATTCTTTGAAACAAAGCCTACTTCCTGCGGCATTATTACTCTTGGCCAGGGCGCACTATTCCAGTCACTCCTCAGTTCCTGCTGGTTAAATTCATCGCCTCCTGAATAATTATAGGAAATGATGGAATCCTTTTTAATTTGAAGTAATAGTTGCGCATTTGCAATGCTAAATGAAAAAGCAACAAGCAGAATAGTATTCAGGCATTTTAGTTTCATAAACTATATATTTTAAAATCCTTGTCTTCGTAAATTATTGTGTAATTAAGATCGATGTTTTTTCCGAATACATTTTTTGTAACCACAATGCAGCGCAAGCCTTTTTCCTTTAAGCTTTCTATGTATGGTTTATCGGAGAGCCTCTCGTTATACTCTATCCATCCTTTGCGGTGAGTAAAATACAAAGGCGTTGGTACATTACCGCTGTTGATCAGAACGAGATCGGTTTTCTTATAATATTTATCAAGAATGCTTTCAAGCGAAGCCACTGACTCAAACTCCGGGTTAATATGAAAGTCGGCGAAATTTGAAAAGATAGATTCCAGAGAAAATATACATAACACAGAGATCAAAACCGCTTTTTGTTTTATGTTAGTTAAGGTAAAGGCGGCGCATATTGCCATTACAGGAACAAACGGGATAATATAGTAAGTGTGGTGATAAAAGGCAAAGCCTCCTTTAAAAATAATAACAAGAAATGAAGAAAGGCCAAGGATTAAAACAACTAAAATAGTTTTTTGTTTTTTAACAACAGCTATAATAATCCCAAAGATGAAGAGGATGAATCCGCTATAACCAAAGGCGGCTTCATAAAATTTTTGCAACGCTTGTCCTGCATGGGTAATAATTTCGGTAAAACCATCTGAGAGAGATTTCCCCATGAAAAAATGGTCAACGCCAAAAGTTGTTTTAAGATAAGGTACCCAATAAAAATAATAGGTGCCTGATAGAACAAGAATGAAAACACACATCAGTGAAACGAGCACTTTCCGGGTAGGAAGAGCGCTCTTGTCGATAAAAAGGGGAATAAGAAAAACCAGGCAATAGCCCGAGGGTAATTTTGAAAGGACCCCTGCCAAGGCGAAAACTAAAAACAGTAAAAGTGAAAAAATTCCTCTTTCACCCCTCAAATAATTGCAAACATGATAAAATCCGATACAAACGAATGCCATTGAAAAAGTATCGGGCATTATTTTACGGGAATAGGTGAGCCATACTGATAACAAAAGCAGAAAGGCAGAATAAAAGGCATGCTTTTCGCCGAAGAACATTCGGGTGAGCTTATAAAAATACCAAAGCCCAATGGTTGAAATCACAAGGTTAATAAGTCTTCCGTACCAGTGTGCATACCCAAAAACAAGTGAAAAAAGATAAACGAAATAGTTAAGCAAAGGAAATTCCATTCCGGTTATTCCGGGTTTTTCACCTGCAAAATCAATTCTTGGATAAAGAATATCCGCGTCTTCTTCCAGGAAATTCCTCGCTACCATAGTAACTGTAGTTTGCCGCCAGTTATGCGACACTTCAAGTGGCGGAAGGGTAATAGTAAGTAATCTTAAAAAGAAGAAAAGTAAGAGCCAGAAACGGATATCGGATATAAGCTTTTTGTAGTTAAACATATTTAAAGAAACATCAGTCGCGAAAATTCGCTGCAACCAAGATAATTAAAAAGGACTCTACCACACCTAAAGCAATAGTTTTACTGGCTTAATCATTCAGCTTCAAAACCGCCATAAACGCGCTTTGCGGAATTTCAACGTTTCCTACCTGCTTCATGCGTTTCTTACCTTCTTTTTGTTTTTCGAGTAGTTTACGCTTACGGGAAATATCCCCTCCATAACATTTAGCAGTAACATCTTTTCGGATGGCGCTGATTGTTTCGCGGGAAATGATCTTGGCACCAATAGCAGCCTGAATCGGAATTTCGAATTGTTGTTTCGGGATCAGTTCTTTTAATTTTTCGCAGATCTTCTTGCCAAACACATACGCGTTGCTTCGGTGAATCAAACACGACAATGCATCCACCGGTTCGCCCTTTAATAGAATATCAAGCTTAACAAGATCAGAATCCCTCATACCTGTTGGATGATAATCAAAAGAAGCATACCCTTTAGAAATAGATTTTAAACGATCGAAAAAGTCGAAGACAACTTCTCCCAACGGCATTTCAAAAACAAGCTCTACACGATCAGCCGTCAGGTAATTTTGAGTGACGATCTGTCCGCGCTTTTCAATACACAGGCTCATTACAGCTCCTATGAAATCAGACTTGGTAATAATATTTGCTTTTATGTACGGCTCTTCAATACGCTCAATACGACCCGGATCAGGCAAATCACTCGGGTTATTTACGGTAACTACTTCGCCATTGGTCTGGTAGGCAATGTACGATACGTTAGGAACGGTTGTGATTACCGTCATGTTAAATTCACGCTCTAAACGCTCCTGTACAATTTCCATGTGCAGCATTCCTAAAAAACCGCAGCGGAAGCCAAAGCCAAGAGCAAGCGAAGATTCAGGTTCCCACGTTAACGAAGCATCGTTCAGCTGCAATTTCTCCATGCTGTAACGCAGTTCTTCAAAGTCTTCGGTATCCACAGGATAAATTCCGGCAAATACCATTGGTTTCACTTCTTCAAATCCTTTGATGCCTTCGGTACACTGGCGGTCAAAATGCGTAATGGTATCGCCCACTTTTACTTCTTTCGCGCTTTTAATTCCCGAAATAATATAGCCTACATCACCCGTGCTGAGCTGCTGTCGGGGCTCCGGCTTTAGTTTTAATACACCAATCTCATCTGCATTGTAAATTGAGCCCGTGTTTACGAACATTACTTTTTCACCCTTTTTAATGGTGCCGTTGGTAATTTTAAAATAGGCGATAATGCCCCTGAACGAATTAAAAACAGAATCAAAAATAAGCGCCTGCAACGGAGCTCCGGGATCTCCAATGGGAGCGTGAATGCGATCAATGATAGCGGCTAATATTTCTTCAATACCCATGCCCGTTTTACCACTGGCCGGAATCACTTCGCTTCTGTCACAACCAATCAGTTCAACAATCTGATCGGTAACCATTTCTGGCTCTGCGCTGGGCAGGTCCATTTTATTTAAGATTGGAATAATAGTAAGGTCGTGTTCAAGGGCCAGATACAGATTGGAGATGGTTTGGGCCTGTATTCCCTGAGCGGCATCCACGATCAACAGCGCGCCTTCGCAGGCAGCAATGGAGCGCGATACTTCGTAACTAAAGTCAACGTGGCCCGGCGTATCAATAAGATTTAGAACATACTTTTCCCCTTTAAAAGTATATTCCATTTGTATAGCATGACTTTTAATGGTAATCCCTCGTTCCTTTTCAAGGTCCATGTCATCCAGCACCTGGGCCTGCATATCCCTGCTGCTGATGGTTTTGGTAAACTCCAGTAAGCGGTCGGCCAGGGTGCTTTTTCCGTGATCAATATGGGCAATAATACAAAAGTTACGTATGTTCTTCATTTCTAATCTATCTGTTTTTTAAAGGGATACAAATATAGTCAAATAAGGGAGATTCTCAAGGACAATTGGCTTATAAACAGTGGGCAGGAGCAGCGAGGAGGCAATAGAACCGAGTCCTCAGCTGACAGTTTCAGAATGTAATCCAGGATTATTATTTTCGAAGTTTATTCAGATGTTTATGAATATACATCTCGGAGGTGAGAAGCGATTGCTGGATGCGTTTGGCATACCGGATACTATCAAGGATCTCTTTTTGCTTTTCTTCTATGAGAGCTTTTTGTGTATGAAGCTGCAGGTTGAAAGCGCTGAGTTTTTCATTTGATTTCTGCTTGAGTTTGTTGCGGTTAATGAGCATGAACACCAGCAAAATAAGAAGAACGGCCGCGCCAGCAGAAGAAAAAATAATAACCCTCTGCTTGTTCAACTGTGCCTGGTTTTCCTCAAGCTGAAGCAAGCTTATCTTCTTATCTTTATTTAAGAGCTCTATTTCTTTTTGTTTCTTTTCAGCGGTGTACTTTGCATCCGCGTCGTTTACAATCCTGTTTACTTCGCTTGTAAATAATGAATCTTTTGTTTTTATGTACCGGTCTTTATACTCACACGCTTCTTTATACCTCCCGGTTCCTTCAAGATAGCGGCTCATCTTATGAAGGTAGTCTGTCTGCAGCTCACCAAAATTAAGAACGGCGATGCATGCATGCAGAGAATCGAGATTTTTTTTTGCACACGGATAATCCTCCAGGCTAATATAAATTTCTGAAAGGTTCTTAAAGGAATTAGCAAATGTTTCGCGTTCCATTTTTTTTTGCCGGCATAATGCCAGTGATCTTTCAAAATAAGTAAGGGCTTTCCTAAGATCACCTTCCTTCAAAAAGATGTTGCCAAGGTTGTCAATTGAAAAAACAGCACCATAATAATCTTTACTTTCAAGTTTAAGGGCCAGCGACTTCTCGTAAAGCGTCACCGCGGTTTTAAGGTCGCCAAGTTCTTCATAGGCATTTGCCATGTTATTCATGGCCCAGGAAGCATAAGGGCTGTTTATCTTTTGAAAATGTTCCATGGATTTGCGCGAATATTCAATCGCCTTGTTATAATTCTTCAGGTTGTAAAAAACATTTCCCAATCCTAGACAGGCGCTTGCAATCGCTTTATCGATCTTGTGTTTTTCAAATACTTTCAGAGCTTCGAGGTAATAGTTAAGGGACTTTTCAAATTCATTGATGGTTTCATAATATGTTCCCATGCTTACATTTACGCTTCCAATCCTAAGCTCATCGTTTATCTTCGTAAAGTTTGCCTTTGCTTTTTGCAGGTAATATAAGGCAGAATCGCCACCATTAAAATTGAAATACACAGCAATAGCCTGATTGGCTTCGCCCAGACCGCGTACAAAATTTAATCGGGCAGCTAAGGCCCTTGCTTTGTGGGCCAACAGGTAGCCTTCACCCGCGTTGGTATGAAAGAGCTGATTACAAAGTATATTCATTGCATTAACCTGCTGTGTATCGCGCGAAGCTTTATTTATGAACTGTTTTAATGAGTCAATGTTTATACTCTGAAGCGTACATGTTATAAGGATAAATGTTACTAGAAAAATTTTTTTAACTGAAACGAATGGCTGCATGGGGATGGAATTTAAAGTACAACGAATCTTTAAGAAAGATGCTTAATTTATTTTGAATACGCAAGTGGTATTATCCCGAAGGTTACCGCAAGGGCGCAAGGCCTGAGGAAGCAATAAAATGGTGCGGAGCGTTCTCCATGTCTCTGCCGGGGATGCGCATTAGACAGCTCTACTTTCTACGCAGCCGCTCCAGGGTTTTATGAATGTATTTTTCATTGGTAAGCAGCGATTGCTGAATTCGTTTCGCATAACGGATACTGTCTAAAATTTCTTCCTGTTTGTGTTCAATGATGCGGCTCTTTTCCTGCACTTTGTTTTTTTCTTCCACGATGTCCGCGGTGCGTTCTATTACTGTTTTTTCCAATTCTTTCTGGCGCGTTAGCAGGGCTTTATTTTTCCAGGCCGAGTAACGCATCACCACAAATATTAAAAACAAAAGATACGCCAGGTATGCCCATAGGGTTTTCCACCAGGGCGGCAGGATGGTGAAACTGTAAGTGAAAGGCTCGCTCCATATTTCGGAAGCACCCCTGGCTCTTACTTTAAAAGTATAAGGCCCGGCGCCAAGATTAGTATACACGGCTTTTGTTTCGTTCGTTACCTGGTGCCATTCCCTGTCGGCGCCTTCTAGTATGTATTGATATTTTAATTTGTGAGGCGAGTTAAGATCGGTTGACGCGTAACGAAAAGAAAGGTTATTGATATCATAGGGTAACTTAAGGTTTAAAGGATAGTTGCAGTAAGCCGGCACATCTGTAAATGTTACCCTGTTGAAATTCTGGTTCTTTTTTTCGCCGACAAACCAGTCTTTTTTAGTTTCGATCGAATCTTTTAAACTTCTGTAATCAACATAATTTTCATCAAGATAAAGCGTGGTTAATTTAACATCCGGAATTATTTTTTCCTGGCTGATGGTTTTTACATCCAGCGAGGTTAGGCTTTTTACGCTTCCCCACCAGAGCTTGTTTTCAGAGTCGCGATAGCCGCTGTTACTGCAAAAGTCTTCGCCCTTTAACCCGTCATCTCTTTTATAAATTTCGATCTTGTTATCTCCGGGTATATTTCCGTGTTCTATTACATCGTTTGTGATAAAGTCTATTCCGTTGTCCGTGCTCACCCAAATTCCTTCTGCGTTTTTATGCAGGCTGTCGCGTTTAACTTCCACAATGCTGCGGATCTGGTCATCGCTTAATCCGGACTTGGTTGAGAAAACAGTTATGCTTTTGCCATCGTATTTATTTAATCCGCCTCCAAGTGTACCAACCCAAATATTGCCGCGTGAATCCAGGAGCATGTTTTTAATATTATTATTGCTTAATCCTTCCTGCGTTGTAAAACGAATAACTGATTTACCTTTTATCTCGTTTAACCCGGCCACAGTGCCGATCCACATATCACCTTCTTTATCCTGGAGGATGCTTTTTATAATGTCACTTGTTAAACCCTGTTGAGTTGAATAACGTGTAAATGTTCTACCGTCGAATTTATTGGCGCCTCCTCCTTCGGCACCGA
>JACDDR010000015.1:0-22323 GCA_013816895.1 Bacteroidota bacterium | reverse complement strand
CATATATTACCATCCCTATCTTCATAAATGCAGCTAATGATGTTGCTGCTGAGGCCCTGTTCGGTGGTGTACTGTTCGAGATAAGTTCCATTAAATTTAAAAACTCCGTGAGACCCTCCGCCAAACCACATGTTTCCTTTACTATCAAGGAGCATAGACCACACCAGGCCGGTAAAATTTTTTTCATCCTGGTAATAGGTGAATGTTTTCCCATCGTATTTACATAAACCATCGCCGTATGTTCCCAGCCAAAGATCTCCTGATTTATCGCCGCAAATATTTACGACGATGCTTTTCATCCCCTGTTTTAAATTAAAGTGAGAAAAAGAGACTGAAGAATATTTACAAAGACCGCCGCCATCTGTTCCCATCCAGATGTTCCCGGCTTTGTCTTCTACCATGTGCCACACGGTATTAACACTGAGGCCTTCAGCTACACCAAAATGCGTAAAGGTTTCGCCGTCAAATTTGCTGATGCCGCCACGGAATGCCGCAAACCAGATATTTCCATCATGGTCGCTAATAACGGTTCGGACCGTGTTGTTTACGAGGCCTTCTTTATGGGTATATTTTAAAAAAGCGCCTCCGGTATATTTACATAGCCCTTCTTCGGTTGCAAACCAGATGTTTCCTTTTTTATCCTGGGCGATAGAGCCGATGAGGGTGGAAACAAATCCTTCTTTAGCGGTATAGGAAGTAAAAAATATTCCGTCGAATTTACTTATCCCTCTGTCAGTTGAACACCAGATGATTCCTGATCTATCGATAAGAATGCAGCTTACAGTATTGCTTAGGAGCCCGTCGGTTTCATTATAAAAGGTAAAATCATTTCCTTTTAAACAGCAGATGCCATTTGTTGTGGCAAACCAAAGATTGCCAGCTCTGTCTTCAACAATACTCCGTATGTTGGCATTGGGTAATCCCTGCTCTTCGGTGTAGTGTGTAAATACTTTACCGTCGTACATGCAAATGCCCTTGGTGCTTCCAAACCAGAAGTTGCCCTTCTTGTCTTGATAAATAGCTCTGATGGAACCTTTGATCAACCCTTCTTTCTCAGTAAAGTTGCTGAGCGAATGACCATCGTACATGGTGAGGGCGGCGTTAGTGGAGAACCACAGGTTTCCGTTTTTAGCCTGGCACAGTTTATAAACGTAGGATGAGGAGATGCCCTGGTCAACGTCCATATACTGAATGTTACAGGTTGCATCGTCTTTAAAACGCGGGGCTTTTGCTTCTATGGGCTCAGGTTGAATGCAAGGAACAATCTTTCCTTTAATAGAATATGTTTTGCCAACTGCCCTGGAATGCGGATTATTAATTACCCGTGAGACTTCCGGGTTTCCGGCCTTAACAATGTTGCTGAATGCCGGAAAAGAATTTGTTGGTTTGAAAGAAAGTTTTTTTGGCATGCCCGCAGGTATTATTTCGGGAGATTGAACACTGTCGTTTGGAATAACGTGTCCGCCGGTTTTAATTACAAAAGGGTTGTTATGTTTAACTGCCGGTGTAGCCCGCTTTTGTGTGCAGCGGGACGCAAATAATAAAAAGAGAAATATAAAAATGGCGTAGCGCAAGAATTCAAAATTATAACCTTATTCTGATTATACAAACATTCCTTTTTTCTGCCAGTGAAGACTGGCCGTGCTCAAATCAAGCTCCTTATTTATAGTCTAATGCTTATATACAAACATCATCCACCTGTTCGAAAGCACTTTTCATCCAGTTGTTTGTATCTAAATTTTTTCCTCACGGTCTCCGTCAAGACCCTTAAATACGCGGAAATGACATTAATCATTTCATTTTACTGAAAGCTGGTACCTGAAGTTGTAAAACAAGAGCAATAGAAAGGATAATTCTAAAAGCATTTAATCCGGTTTTAAAGAACAAGGATTATTGATAATTTTTTGTAATTTTATTAATATTCCTTTAATAAGCTAATCGCGTGAAACTATTTACCTTCCTGAGTTTAACTCTCCTTTTATCATTCCAGATTTCTGGCCAGCAACATAAATCAATTATGCAGGAACAAAGCGAGTTGTACTCACTGCTCCACCTGAAAACAGAAAAACAGTTTGATAGTTTACGTTCGGCTGAACCTGTAGCATCCATTGATAATCTAAGATCTGTAAGTTCTTCTACCTGCGTACTCAATAAACGCATTTTCGGCTGGCATCCATATTGGAACGGAAGTACCTACACCAATTACCAATGGAACCTCTTAAGCGATCTTTGTTATTTTGATTATACCGTTTCCTCATCTACCGGCAATAATACGAACGCTTCATTTGCCTGGAGTACGGCCAGCGTTGTTACTGTGGCAAAAGCAAACGGCACAAAAATTCATATTTGCGCCACGATGTTTAGCGGCCATTCTACTTTCTGGGGATCCACCACTGCGCAGAATACATTTATTAATAATATTGTTTCTCTGCTGAATGCACGACAGGGAAACGGCGTGAATATTGATTTTGAAGGAATGGGTTCTTCCGATAAAGTGCCCTTTACCACCTTTATTACTAATCTGAATGCGGCGTTAAACACTGCCAATCCCAATTACCAATTATCTATTTGTTTATATGCAGTAGACTGGAGCGGAACGTTTGACATGGCTGCACTCAACAGCCAGGTAGATTTTTTCACGATCATGGGCTATGATTATTATTATGGCGGCAGCGCCCAGGCTGGTCCGGAGGCCCCTTTATATAATTTTCAAACAACCTATAACTACACATTACCAAAAAGCATAACATACTACATAAAGCAAGGAGCCACGCCTTCGAAACTTTTTTTGGGTTTGCCTTATTACGGACGTGAATGGGAAACTGTCAGCAACCTGGCGCCTTCCAATACAGTATCCGGGGGATTTAATTCTTCGCGTACCTTGTTATACGTCAACAACAATGCTGCAACCTACAGTACCGCAAATAAAAAATGGGAAGCCAACTCCTTTAGCCCTTACTATACGTATACTGTTTCTACCGCCTGGCGTCAATGCTGGATCGATGACATTTACAGCATGGGCAGAAAGTATGACCTCGTTAATCAGCGTGGACTTGGTGGTATTGGAATCTGGGCACTTGGCTACGACGATGGCATGACCTCTTTCTGGAACCTTATACAGAATAAATTCAGTAATTGCGCGCCGATAGTTTGCACCGACAGTTTGTTTGACATGGGAGGCCCGGCCAGGAATTATTATGATAATGAAAAGTATGCTTATACGTTATCTGCGCCTACAGGAAGTCTTGTAAAACTTCAATTTAAAAGTTTCAGTACAGAGCCCAATTTTGATTCGCTTTGGATCTATAACGGAACTTCCACACTTTCTCCAATGCTGGGCGCTTATACGGGAACCAACTCTCCGGGAACTCTCACATCCAGCGGGCAAAATTTAACGCTACGATTTAAAAGCGACGGTTCAACCAATACCTTCGGGTTTAAAGCAATTAAAACTTGCACCCCGCAAACCATTATCACTACTGGCGTTCAGGAAGCAGGGTTCTTTGATGACGTTTTGGTTTATCCGAACCCGACATCCGGTGAAATAACAATTAAGGCTGGCGGTATTTTATATCTATCGTTATATGACTATACTGGCAAATTAATTTATTCGGAATTAAACAACCGCGAAGAGAATACTATTTCCTTCAAAAAATTAAATCTTGCCGAAGGAATTTATTTTCTTAAAATAAATAATACTGCAAATTTTTCTACCACGCGAAAGATTATTTACAGGGAGTAATTTCGGTTAATTCCATCGCAATAACCGGACTGCTGTCATGTCGATCGATAGAGAGACATCTGTTACGAGACCGGCGAAGCGCTATAGGTCAAAGTTTAAACCAGGATGTCACTTCGAGTAGTTTCGACGATAGGAGAAACGTATCGAGAAATGACTTGGAAGACAGTTCTCGATACGCTCCATTTTATTGCGCTACTGACCGCCCTGCTGTCATGTCGATCGATAGAGAGACATCTGTGACGAGAGAGATGCAGATCTCTCTCAAGACGAAAATGTCTGGATCGAAAAGACATTGCGGGTGCAATTCGTGTAATCGTCCTGAACGCAGTTAAGGATTAATTCGTGTTTTCATTTTCATTCTGAACGCGGCGAAGGATAGTTGATAAGTCTTTAAGAAAAATCTTTCTTCCCATTTGTGAAATTGGTGCAATTAGTGGCTCATATTTTCTTTGTAGATCCCTTGCCGTAGAGATCGCTTCGGCCAGGGTATTGCAGAGTGTTGCCTCGCGATGACCGCAATGCTGTCATGTCGATCGACAGACATCTGTTACGAGACGGGGGAAGGGCTATAGGTCAAAGTTTAAACCAGGATGTCACTTCGAGTAGTTTCGACGATAGGAGAAACGTATCGAGAAGTGACTTGGAAGACAGTTCTCGATACGCTCCATTTTATTGCGCTACTCGAACTGACAATTCAATTAGTGGCTCATCTTTCCTTTGAAGCGCGGAAACTTATTTACCCACAGGCCTCTCCAAATCTATTTTTTCATCACCGTCCTTGTAAGGCACATACGTAAAAATAAACTGAAACATCTCCTCTGTAGTTTTCATGCTTTCCACGCCATTGCCCTGCGTGATTGTTCTTGGCGGATGATAAGGATTATTAATATTTTCAATGGTGTTATCAAAAATCCCATACACATGTATCGTGCATCCCGGCTCAATTTTAACCGGGTGTTTAAACGTGTAATAATATTGCCAGCGGAAATCCCACTTGTTTATTTTTATCAAAGGAACTGTGTCTCCATTCGATTTTATTGCAAAGGCCAGGAATGTTTTTCCAATTAGGTGCATGTGGGGGTTAACCGACAACATAGAAATTGCTTTTTGAAATGTAAATGAAGTATGAAACGTTTTTACTTCATTCGGCGGAATAATAAATTCAGGTTCAATTTTTGAGATACCAAATGTTCCCATTTGTGTTTCTGTAACCGGCCGCTCTATCAGCGTTTTTCGAAAGAACACGTTAATGTAACTTTCATCAACGGTGTCTTTACCCGATGGACCGTAATGAATGTTGTTCAGTAAAAAGGCGCCGTGTTTTTTGAAACGATAACCGCCCACTGCTTTTGGATAGGAAGGCGGTATATAACCCGGCAAATAATAAACTGTATTTGGCGTTAATGTTGGAAACTGCGGATCGCCATTATCGGTGTAAGGAATGTGCATGTCTTTATAAACCTGCATCAGTTGCGCTTTCGTGTCTTCATGGATGTTTTCCCCCGTCATGTAATTAAACTTTCTCGAAGCATCGTAACTGATGAGATGTCCGTTAACATGATGTACGAGTTTACGGTTGCCGGGGACAAATTCAACAAAATCAATAACGGTATCTTTTTCAATTTCATATGGATATTTTAAGATCATGAAAGCGTCGGTGCCATTACCTTTTATTTTTACGGCCTGCTGCAGTTTTATTATCAGGTCAGGTTTCCCAAAATAAGAGCCCTTATAAAATTCCGGTGCTTTGGGTTGTTGTGAGCTGTCTCCACGCGGACAATCTTTTTCAACCCAGGTCTTAATCAACGCTTTTTCATCTGCAGTTAAAATACGTTCACCAACAAAATGACTGTATCCCGCATCTGCAGGCCATGGCGGCATGTAACCTGTTTGCGTTGAGAATTTAATAAGCGCCGCTTTTTTTACAGCATCGGCGTAACTTAATAAGTTAAAGGGACCGCTTTCGCCGGGCCGATGACAGGGCGTGCAATTTTTAAAAACTATAGGAGCGATATCCTTACTCCAAGTTACATTATTAAGAGTGACAGTAATTTCTTTTTTCGGGCTCTCTTCCCCGCAGGAAAAAAATACAATAAACGGAATAAAAAAAAGAAAAAGCTTTTTCATTGTGTGTTCAAAGATAAAATAAATAGAGCTGCCCGGAAGTTTTTTTAATGATACTTTTGCCTTATGATTCCCGAAAGATATTTCATAGTGTATAAGCCTTTCAGGATGGTTTCTCAGTTTGTGAGTCCTTACGAACAACGCAAACTCGACGCACTTGATTTTGTTTTTCCGGAAGGAACAAATGCTGTTGGACGACTTGATGATGAAAGCGAAGGGCTGCTTATTCTTACTACCGATAAAACATTAACACACCGGTTATTGCACCCGGACAAACAGCATGTGCGAAGTTACATTGTTCAGGTTGAAAAGGTAGTTAGCGAAGAAACACTTGAAAAACTACGATCGGGAATGGAGATTTTAGTAAAAGGCCGCGGTAAATATATGACTCGGCCATGCAAAGTAGAAATAATAAAAAAGCCCGAAAATTTGCCGCAACGTGATGAAAGCCTTACAGAAAGGGTTCCCTGTTCCTGGCTGAAGTTTGTTTTGATGGAAGGTAAGAACCGGCAGATCCGGAAAATGTGCAAAGGCGTACGACACAAATGCCGGCGGTTAATCCGCACACAAATTGAAGATCTTGAATTAGGGAACATGCAGCCGGGCGAAGTAAAAGAAATACCACGGACAGAACTGTTCAGGCTTTTGAAGATTTAATTCGTAGTAACAAGTATGCCGCGTTTCAATCAGTTTGCGGATAAAAAAATACCGACTGGGCGCAAAGAACGATCAGGATTCTTTTTGTCTTGCCTCTTAAATCATTCCTTATCTTTACCCGCTATGGAACCCAACCATCAAATACTTCTTGATCTTGTTAAAGTTAAAATGCCTTTTGGAAAATACCAGAACGTAATACTTTGCAACTTGCCTGTTAGTTACCTTGAATGGTTTAACCGTAAAGGATTTCCAAATGGTAAGCTTGGTATGCAATTGCAAACGATTTACGAAATCAAGTTGAATGGGCTGGAGTATTTACTTAAGCCGTTGAAACAATAAGCCACTAATTGCACTAATGACACTAATTAGTTGCCGGTGAAGGTTAGCCACAGATTTCGCGGATAACACAGATTAACGGGTTAGTTTTATTTCGTGAAAATCTGTGCAATCTGTGGCAGTATTTGAACGGATTCGAGTGTATTTGAAACCGTAGAATTAAGATTTGATGTTCAGAAATCTGCATTCTAAAATTTTAAATCTACAATCGCTATCTTTGCCCCCATGAGAATCGATATCATAAGCGCTGTTCCTGATTTAATGCACAGCTCTTTCAACCATTCTATTTTAAAGCGCGCCATTGCCAACAAGTTGGTTGAAGTTAATCTCATTAACCTCCGCGATTACGCTATCGAAGGAAAAGCAAAACAGATCGATGATTACGCCTTCGGTGGTGGTGCCGGAATGGTACTGATGATAGAACCGATTGATAAATGTATCTCATTATTGAAAAGTCAGCGCAGCTACGATGATATTATTTATATGAGTCCGGATGGTGAGCTGCTAACTCAGAAAATCTGCAATCAGCTTTCCCTGGTAAAAAATATAATTATTTTATGCGGACATTATAAAGGAGTGGATGAACGCGTGAGAGAACATTTAATAACAAGAGAAATAAGCATTGGCGATTATGTACTCAGTGGGGGAGAGCTTCCTGCAGCGGTTTTAAGCGATGGAATAATTCGTTTGTTGCCGGGCGTTTTAAATGATGAGACTTCAGCGCTCAGCGATTCTTTCCAGGATAATTTGCTCGCGCCGCCGGTGTATTCAAGACCCGCGGAGTATAAAGGCTGGGGAATCCCGCAGATATTATTAAGCGGACATACTGCCAACATCGATAAATGGCGGCATGATCAGAGCATCGAGAGAACAAAGCAGCGTAGGCCGGACCTGCTTTTGTAAACGAAATACGCTTATAAACTCATTTTTTAATCTCAGTATTTTTTCGTTATTTCAGTTCCGAAATTTTACATCATAAAACAGCTTTTAGTATTAGATACAAAGCTCTTTATGGGATACTTAAAACAATAAAAACCTACGTATGAAAGTTGGAATTCCAGCGGAAATATTTCCCAATGAACTGAGAGTTGCCGCGACTCCCAAAACCGTTAAACGCCTGCAAAAGCAAGGCTTTGAGGTTTATATTCAGCACAACGCGGGCCTTAAAGCAAATTTTTCTGATAAAGATTTTGAAGAGGCCGGCGCTAAAATAGTTAAAACAGCCTCGGATATTTATACCCATTCCGATATTGTACTAAAGGTAAAAGAGCCTTCAATAGATGAGGTGGAAATGATGCACGAGGGATTAGTGTTATTGAGTTACCTGTGGCCAGCGCAAAATCCTGCCCTGCTGGAAAAACTGGCGGAGAAAAAAGTGAACGCCATTGCGATGGATGCTATTCCGCGTATTTCACGCGCGCAGAAAATGGACGTGTTGTCCTCAATGGCAAACATTGCTGGATACAGGGCGGTAATAGAAGGTTCCTTTTATTTCGGAAGATTTTTAAACGGACAAATAACTGCAGCAGGTAAAGTAGAGCCGGCCAAAGTATTGGTGATTGGCGCCGGAGTTGCAGGACTGGCCGCTATCGGCGCAGCTAATTCACTCGGAGCAATTGTAAGAGCATTTGATACGCGTAAAGAAGTTGCCGAACAAATTGAATCAATGGGCGCGCAGTTTCTTACCGTTGAAATTGAAGAAGACGGCGCAACAGCTTCTGGTTACTCAAAAGAAATGAGTAAAGAATTTATTGCCGCAGAAATGGCTTTGTTCAAGGCGCAGGCCGCTGAGGTGGATATCATTATTACAACAGCACAGATCCCGGGAAAGCAGGCGCCCAAGCTGGTTCTGGAAGATCACGTTGCTGTTATGAAACCAGGTTCGGTGATTGTGGATCTTGCCGCATCAACAGGCGGTAACTGTGCCTTAACCAAATCAGGTGAAGTATATACAACTGATAATGGCGTAACAATTCTTGGTAAATTAAATCAGCTTCCAAACCAGGCTTCACAATTATATGGTAATAACCTTTGTCATCTTTTAGATGATATGGGTAAGGCCGAAAAATTTAAGATCGATATGGAAGATGCCGTTGTTTCAAGAGCAATGGTAACTCACAATGGCAAGATCAATTGGCCGCCACAGCCACTTCCGGTTAGCACCGCAAAGCCAAAAGCTACAAGCAACGCACCCGTTGAAGATCCGAAAGTTTTAGCGGAGCGGAAAAATAAAAAGGAAACTAAATCCATGATCATAAAGCTTGGCGTAATTGGTTTGATCCTTTTACTGTTAGGCAAGTTTGCGCCAAGCGAATTCATGCAGCATTTCACAGTGTTTGTTCTTGCGGTATTTATTGGCTGGCAGGTGATCTGGAACGTGTCACACTCCCTGCACACTCCTCTTATGGCTGTTACAAATGCTATCAGCGGAATCATTATCGTTGGAGGTTTACTGCAAACTACCAACGACCTTTCAAGTCCAATGACCATACTGGCTTTCGTAGCTATTTTGGTTGCCAGCATTAATATTGTTGGAGGATTTGTTGTTACTCACCGAATGTTGAAGATGTTTAAAAAATAAGAAAAGATGATCGCTAAGGAAATTCAAATTGCAGCTTATGTTTTCGCAAGCATTCTGTTTATATTAAGCCTGGGAGGGTTATCCTCACAGGAGTCCGCTAAACGCAGCGTGTTCTACGGAATTATCGGAATGGCCATCGCTATTCTTGCAACCGTATTAGGACTGGAAGTTCAGGGTCACGTGTACATCATTGCAGCTATCGCCATTGCATCCTTAATAGGTGTGTTACTCGCGCGACGTGTTGAAATGACTTCGATGCCGCAGTTAGTTGCTATCCTCCACAGTTTTGTTGGATTAGCAGCCGTTCTTGTTGGTTTTGGTTCGTACCTCGATCCGCGCACTCACCAGCTTGCAGCAACCGAACATACCATTCATTTGGTAGAAGTTTTCATCGGTGTGTTTATTGGCGCCATTACATTTACCGGTTCTATAATAGCATGGGGCAAGCTCGAAGGCAAAGTAAGAAGTAAACCATTGTTGTATCCTGGAAGACACCTTGTGAATATAATATTGCTGGTAGCATGTATTGTATTAGGTGTTTTATTCGCGCGTGAACATGGAACCGATGGAATGATGTATTTGTATATCATGACAGCGATCGCTTGTTTTATCGGTGTAATGCTGGTAATGGCTATTGGCGGGGCAGACATGCCTGTGGTTGTTTCAATGCTGAATTCGTATTCAGGTTGGGCGGCTTCGGCAGCGGGTTTTATGCTCGGTAATGATTTATTGATTGTAACAGGTGCACTGGTGGGTAGCTCAGGTGCCATCCTTTCTATTATTATGTGCGAGGCTATGAACAGGTCTTTCTTCTCCGTTATATTGGGCGGTTTCGGCGATGTGTCAGCAGGTGGTTCAGCTCAGGCGATGGAAGGCGAAGTTACTGCGCTTAATCATGAAGAAGTTGCAGATCTATTAAAGGAAGCAAAATCAGTAGTTATTGTTCCGGGTTACGGAATGGCAGTTGCAAAAGCACAGTATCCTATTTTTGATATGGTGCAAAACTTACGTAAAGCAGGAAAAAAAGTACGGTTCGCTATACATCCTGTTGCGGGCCGTTTACCGGGACACATGAACGTTTTACTGGCAGAAGCAAATGTGCCTTATGATATTGTTTTAGAAATGGATGAAATCAATGAGGATTTACCGGCAACTGATGTTGTAATGGTAATTGGTGCTAATGACGTTGTAAACCCTGGAGCACAGGACGATCCTTCAAGCCCAATTTATGGCATGCCCGTGATTGAAGCGTGGAAAGCCGAAAAAGTAATTGTGATGAAACGTTCTATGTCCGTTGGTTACGCGGGTGTTGAAAATCCGCTATTCTATAAGCAAAATACAGAAATGCTTTATGGCGATGCGAAAGACAGCGTTGAAAAAATTATGAGCTTCCTGAAGCAATAAATTTTAGAATTCCTTAAAACAGAAATGCCGGTTTATTGCCGGCATTTTTTTTGGGGATTATCGCTCGCTTTGTCTCAAAGCAATAACGTTAAATTCGACTGTTTTTAGGCCAATGGCTTGACATTTCAGTTTTTAAAAGTTAATATTACTATACTATTAATTATAAAAATTAAGGAATGAAAAAATTCTTACCTCTTTTAATATCCATTTTATTTTTTGGGAAAATTTCTGCGCAAAAAAATACCGATGGTTCGCCCGATTGGGTTGAAATGAAAAGCCGCGGGGTAAATTTTTACGATATACAAAAAGCATTTAATGAATATTTTAAAGACAGGGATCTTAGTGTAAAGGCCATTGGCTACAAGCCTTTCAAGCGTTGGGAATATCTTGTGGAGCCGCGCGTTTATCCAACTGGCGACATGTCGGTATTAGGGCAAAACGATGCCAACTTCAAAGCGTTTTTAGAAAACAATCCTGCTTCGGTAACTTCCGGCAAACTGGTGAATGGCAGTTCGCAGATAGCATCCACAACCTGGACAGCCATTGGTCCTTTAGGAGCCATGACAGGTTCGGCTACCAACGGATTGCCGCGTAAGGCAGGCCGCGATAATTTTATCACGCTTCATCCAACAGACCCTAATACGTATTGGTCAGGCGCACCGGCTGGTGGCTTGTGGAAAACTACAAACAATGGTACTTCATGGACTACCAACACCGACAACCTTACCGTAATCGGATGTTCTGATTTAGTGGTTGATCCCACAAATACCTTGGTAATGTATCTTGCTACCGGAGATGGTGATGCTGGCGATACAAGAAGCACAGGCGTTCTGAAAACTACTGACGGTGGACTTACCTGGGCAGCTACGGGCTTAACAAACGCGGTAAGCAATTATTTCCTGATTCGTAAAATGCTTATCAATCCTTCCAACACTCAAATAATAATAATAGCGTCCAACGCGGGTATTTATCGTACTACAAATGGCGGTACAAACTGGACACAAATTAATACTATTAATGCATACGACCTTGAGTACAAGCCGGGAGATCCAAACACGGTATATGCAACTTCAAACACAGCTTTTTATTTATCAGTTAACGGAGGAACATCTTTTGCTCTTATATCAAACGGTATCCCAACCACAGGCGCTAACCGTTTATCGGTAGCAGTTACAACAGCTGACCCAAATTATGTGTATGTTCTGCGTTCCAACACATCAAGTGCGTTTGGAGGATTGTATCGCTCTGTCGGTAGCGGCACAGCATTTACATCCATGTCCACCACTCCCGATATTCTTGCGAATTCCTGCGCAGGAACAACGGGCAGCGGACAAGGGTGGTATGATCTTGCAATTGCATCTTCTCCTTTAAATAAAGATGAAGTTGTTGTAGGAGGTGTTAATATATGGAGAAGCATTGACGGCGGAGGAACATGGGGAGTGATAGGTTGCTGGAATAGTACTGTTGCTAATCCTCCGTATGTACACGCGGATATTCATGACCTGGAATATACATCCACCGGAACGTTATATACCACTAATGATGGCGGAACATATATGTACACGGGAACAGCATGGACGGATAAAACAGGTGCAAGAAATATTTCGCAAATATACCGCATCGGCTGCTCAGCATTATCGGTAAACAAATGGATCACTGGTCACCAGGATAACGGTTCGAACATTTACAACGGAACAACCTATAATGCTTCATACCCTGGCGATGGCATGGATTGTTTTATTGACAGAACAAATGATAACAATATGTTTGCTGCTACACCAAATGGCGGATATGTACGATCGACAAATGGCGGAACCTCGTGGGGTGCTGCAAATGCCGGCTTAAGCGGAAACACGTATTGGGTGTCGCCATGGAAACAGGATCCAACAGTTGCAACTACGATATATGGTTCGCGAACTAATTTGTGGAAGTCAACCAACCTTGGTGTTAGCTGGACAATGCTGGGTGTTATCCCGGGCACTTCTACCCAGGGTGTTGTTGAGTTTGCAATTGCACCTTCAAACAATCAGGTTATTTACGCTATTCACGGAACAACAGGTGTTTATAAAACTACTGATGGAGGCGCCACCTGGACTGCCTTTAATACAGGACTTCCAACAGCAAGTGCGCAGGCGGAATTTCTTACCATTGATCCAACCGATCCGAATAACGCATGGGTTGTGTTCAGCGGATATTCTGCAGGTAATAAAGTATTTATGACTATCAATGGCGGAACAAGCTGGACAAATGTTTCTTTCAATTTGCCGAATCTTCCAGCCAATTGCATCGTGTATGAGCCAGGAACAAATGATCGTGTATACGTAGGAATGGATGTGGGTGTTTATTATAAAGATAATTCAACCTCCACCTGGACCTTATACAACACAGGTTTACCAAATACACCTATTCATGATCTCGAAATTTCTCCGGCTGCTCCAACTAAACTCCGCGCTGCAACGTATGGTCGGGGTGTATATGAAGTGGACGTTGTGCCTTCCGCGCTTCCACCTTCTTCAGCTTTTACATCTGCGGGAGCAGCCTGTACAGGTGTGCCAAAAGTATTTACAGATATTTCTACAAACGGTCCTACAGCCTGGAGCTGGAGCGTTACGCCTTCTGCAGGCGTAGTAATTAATACGGCCTCTTCGCAAAATCCAACCATCACTATTTCAACTGCCGGAACTTATACTGTTTCAATGATGGCCAGCAATTCATTCGGGCCGGGTAACGTAAGCAGCCAAACCCTTGTGGTTACCGCAACACCAACCATCACGGTTACTGCTGCAATACAAACTATTTGCTCCGGATCAACAGCAACAATTACAGCTTCGGGCGCAACTACCTATTCCTGGAATACAGGAGCAACTACGGCGAATATTTCGGTGTCGCCTGCAGCCACTACTATGTATACGGCAATTGGATATAACGGTTCGTGTATTTCCGCTGCTAAGGTAGCTACTGTTAATGTAAACGCAACGCCAACAGTTGTAGTAAACAATGCATCGGTATGTAATGGTAATTCGGCAACTGTTACGGCTTCGGGCGCGGCAACATATTCCTGGAACACAGGAGCAACTACCTCTGCAATTATTGTCAACCCTGCTTCTACAACTATTTATACCGTTACAGGTACAAATGCAGGATGTTCGAATATTAAAACAGCAACCGTAACTGTAAACGCTACTCCAACAATTACGGTAGTTGGAACCCAGACTATCTGTTCGGGGTCGGCGGCAAATATTACCGCAAGCGGCGCAGCTACTTATTCGTGGAACACCGGCGCAACTACTAATGCCATTTCAGTAGCCCCTGTTATAACCACAATCTATTCTGCCACCGGTTTTAACGGTAGCTGTACTTCAGCAATCACAAATGCAACAATAACAGTTAACCAACTTCCTTCAATAGGTATTTCTGCTAACAATACCATCGTTTGTCAGGGTCAGGCGATATCGTTAACAGGTTCGGGTGCGCTTACCTACACATGGAATCCAGGTAACATTACGGGTTCAGTTGCCAGTTTTACCCCAGCAGCTTCACAGGTATATTCGTGTACAGGAACAGACGCTAACGGATGTGACGGAAATAATTCTGTTTCTATTTCTGTATCGCCATGTACCGGAATGATGAATGGCGCCGAAGAGATCGGCTTTAATGTTTATCCTAATCCGGCAAAAGATCTTCTTACTGTAGCTGTTGTTTCTTCAAAACAGTTTGAATGTTCAATTGAACTTGTTGATGCTACCGGAAAAATAGTATTCAAACAAAAAACAAAGTTTAATGCGAACTCCAGCGAATTAAAAATTAGCATGAACACTTTTGCCAACGGAATATATTATATGAAAATCACAACGAAGGAAGGTAATGTTCAGACACTTAAAGTTGTAAAGGAGTAATCAGATCAAGCCCCTCGTTTTTATTTCGAGGTATTTATTTAACGTGTTTACAGTTAACTGCTGGGGCGAAGTATAAACGCTAATGATGCCATACTGCTGCAGTTCGCGAGTAATCTGCCTTTTTTCGTAATCAAATTTTTGCGCGATGGTTTGTTCATAGATCTGAAAAGTATTTTGCGGCTTCTGCTGCAATAATTCTTTCAGCTCGGTATTTTCAAAGAAGATAACAACCACCAGATGTTGTGTTGCCATTTTACGAATGTATTTCAATTGTCTTCTTAACCCGTTAATGGTTTCAAAATTGGTAAAAAGAAGAAGCAGACTCCGTTGCGTGATTTTTGTTCGTACATGACTTAACAATACCTCGTAATTGCTTTCAGCGAAATTTGTTGTGGCGTTATATAAGGCTTCCTGTAAACGCAATAACTGATTCCCTTTCCTGTCGGCATTCACAGTAACGCCTATCTTATCCGAGAAACCGATCAGTCCCGGCTTATCCTGCTTTATCCAGGCCACGTGCCCCAGAACAAGGCTTGCATTTATTGAATAATCAAGAAGTGTAAACTGATCGAATGGCATTTTCATAATCCTTCCCATGTCCACCAGGCAATAGACCTGCTGCGCCCTCTCATCTCTGAAATGATTTATCATGAGCTGGTTTCTTCTGGCTGTTGCCTTCCAGTTGATGGTTCTGATATCATCACCGATAACATATTCTTTGATCTGCTCAAACTCTGTGCTGTGACCAATCCGCCTCACCTTTTTCATTCCAAGTTCTGAAAGACGGTTACTGATCGCCATGAGTTCATACTGCCTTAATTTAAGAAAGGAAGGATAACACTGCATCATATAAGGATCTTCAACCTTATAATGTCTTTCTATTAAACGGAGCGGTGACAAAACAAAAGCGTTTATTTTCCCAAAATGATATTCTCCCCTTTCAAGCGGGCGAACCTGATAAGAAAATTTTCTGTGTTCACCGGGTTCAAGAAATACTTCGATTTTAAAATCCCTCATCTGGAACTGAAGAGGCAGCTCGTCAATAAGCGTTATTTTAATTTTGAACGAATAGTAGTTTTGAGCGTCGAGCGATAATTCGTTAACGTCGCCGTTGCTAAGCCGCACATGCTTGGCGTGGCGGCTAAGGCTTACCGGGGCTTTGTTTTTAAGCAGAATAAAACCATCAATAACACATAAGAATACAAGCAGAATAAGAAGACTAAAGGCAAATTCATAAACAACAGGAAAAATAAAAGATAAAATAAACACCAGGATCAAAGCAAAAACAACCCAGTAAAAAAGTTTACTGAAACGTATTTGTTTGAATATGTATTTAAAATTCTTCATTTTTTAACCGCAAAGGTCGCTAGGAGAAATCATTACAACCTATTCACTACTCGTTTTATTCCGTTATTGTTTCAAACATCATCTTAAATTTATTATTTTGGCGGTCAAAATTAGCTCGCGCCCTTCGCGAACGCCTAGCGTCTTTGCGGTTAATTATCTCGGAACTTCCACTTTGTCAATTATTTGTTGAATGACGGTATCTACCTGTACGCCTTCCATTTCTTTTTCAGGTGTTAACATGATGCGGTGACGCAATACCGGGAAGCACACGTATTTAATATCTTCGGGTGTTACAAAATCGCGGTTCTGTAAACAGGCATTTGCTTTGGCGGCGTTCAATATGGCCAGAGACGCGCGGGGCGAAGCGCCAAGGAACAAGCCGGCATTTTTACGGGTGGAGTTTACTATCTGAGTAATGTATTTTATCAGGTGCGCTTCCACAATAATATTTGAAACGATTGCCCTTAATTCTATAATAGATTTTTTAGTGAGGACCGGTTTAATGACATCTATATCTATTTTGTGTTTGTTGTTATGAAAATTAAGAAGCATTGTTCCTTCTTCTTCAAGCGAAGGATAGCTCACGTTTATTTTGAATAAAAACCTGTCGAGCTGGGCTTCCGGTAACCTGTAAGTTCCTTCCTGTTCAATAGGATTTTGAGTAGCTAAAACCATAAATGGCTCTTCAAGTTTATAGGTGTTGCCATCAGCGGTAATTTGCCGTTCTTCCATGGCCTCAAACAAAGCAGCCTGGGTTTTAGCGGGCGAGCGGTTAATCTCGTCAGTAAGAACGATATTAGCGAACAAAGGTCCTTTTTTGAATTCAAAATCGGTTGTTTTGGAGTTGAAGATGGCGGTTCCAATAATATCACTCGGCATAAGATCGGGCGTGAACTGAATGCGTTTGAAATTCGCGTCAATCGCTTTAGCCAGCAACTTAGCCGTAAGTGTTTTGGCAACACCTGGTACGCCTTCAATTAATACATGCCCATCCGCTAAAATAGCAATAAGTAAAAAGTCGATGAGTTGATGCTGGCCTACAATGTACTTGCCAATTTCAGCTTTAACCAATTGCGTTTTTTCGGTAAGACCACTAAGGTCTACCCTGTTTTTGAATTCATTTTCCATTATCGTAAACTATTTTTATTAAAATTACTTATTTGCCTGTTAAGTTCAATCAGATCGTATTCGGAGATTTCGGTCCTGTTTTTAATTTTCTCGCAGTACGCGAAAAGTTGCTTCACCAGCTTATGTTCAATGCCGCTTAGTTCCGCGATCTCCTTCACCAACTGTTCGTTGATGTCGGTAGTAACTACATTGAATTTGGTCCGGATGGTTTCATAAAAATATTTTATTCTTTCTATTGCAATATCGCGGTGATTATTACTGCTAAAATAAACGTGACTGATCACATTCACAAACTCAAGAGTACTGTTGGTTACCGGCTGCACGATCGGTATTGCCCTTTGCCTTCTTCTCCCTTCGAAGATCATATACAGAATGAGCGTGAAGAACAGCAAAAGATACGCGGAATAAAGCGCATCACTTTCAAGAATGAATTTGATCATAGAATAATTAGTAACGTTAAATGTTTTATAGTATTCATCCCAAACAAATTGTTTGTTTTTTAAAAGTGTAAGCATAGTATACGCCAGTTCACGGTTCGGACTGTTGACGATAAAATTATTTGCAAAAACATCCGGCACGCTCATTAAATATAAAGTTCCTTTTCCAAAGCTTGCGCTGATAAGGCAGGCTTTGCCATCCTGGATGGTGGCCAGGACACGGAATCGCGTAGAATCAAAACTGCGAAAGGAGCCCATCGTAGCGGCCTGGGAATAAATGTATTTTGAGTACCGGTGATTTTGCGCTTTTAGTTTAATTGCTTCGCCTGGCTTATTTAAAAGGGAATCGATGCTGGAAAAGTAATCTGAGAAGTCATAGTGTGTGGTAATATGAAGCGTATCAGCAAAAATTCCCTCGAACTGATTTGCGGCAATGAATACTTTATTTCCCCGCTGAAGTAACTCAAATAAAGAGCGCACATCGCTTTTATTAAATGCGAACTTGTCGTTAATTAAAAGAACAGAGGATGAATCCGATATTTTCTCGTTAAGGTTGTAAAAAGTCTGGTTGTTTTCGGTGAGTTGTCCCGAATAAATTCCGGGCAACAAATTTCTGACCGCATAGGCACCAAAAGGCGCTTTATCTTTTGCCAGGTAAGTATGGTTCCAGTTAATTGGTTTTGGCAACAGGTACTGCACAAGGATGATCAATCCGAATAGTCCGGCAAAAATATAGAAATATTTTTTATTGCCCTTAAACATTTATTTTGTTTATAACCGTTTCAAATTCGCGCGCATTGTTGTTATAGTTAGCCTCGTTTAGGTTAAACTGACCGTACCACACATAATCGTAAATACGACTTAACTTTACAAAATCTTTATGATCATTCCCGCCCTTTAATTCATTTCCATAATCAATATTGGTTTTAAATGGCGCGAAAGTAATTAATTCTCTCTTGTCAAAGATGTAAAGGGTTTTTAAATAATGCCATCTGATGGCAAGCCTGTAATCACCGGTCTTCACGGCATCGCTTATTTTTTGATCGAAATTTATTGAATCCAGATCTTCAGTAACATCTGTAAAATTGAATGATGTGGCCTTTGCTTTAGGTTTGATGAGACTGACCAACTCTGACCTTGATAGTAACCAGATGATAATCCCGACTGAAAGAACAACTATAGTCCAGATAATAATACTACGTGCCGTGGATATGTTATCGTACCCGGCTTTGCCAAATAATTTTTCGGCGAGCCATTCCAGTAAACGTTCAAACATTCCTTTCTTGGCCACTATGTCTTTTTTATAACTAAGCTTCGGGTCCGAAAAAATTTGCTTTTCTTTTTCCTTGGAAGGCCTTATCGTTTTAATTTCAGAGGTATCCGACAGAGCGGCACCCGCGGTTTGAGCGCCGGCAGTAAATGCCATTACACAAATGAAACACGTTAACAGTAACCAGATATTTTTAAAAGAAAGGATATTACTGGATTTGGTTGATCTTATCAATTATTGAACTGCCTTCCTTTTTTTCTTCGAGGCTTGTATACTGGTAAATATTAATGAGATGATAAACTACCAACACACCGTATGAAAGAAGAGAGCAAACTGCCATTATAATCACCAATAATAATGGCGTGGAATCATCCTGTAATCCGTAGCCTACCGTTGATTTTATCCTTGAAAATGCGGTGATCATGGAGATGATAAACACCGGTATCTGTACAATAAAACCAAGCACGCTATAGGCAAGGAAGCCAACAAAGCTTATTACCCAGGTCATCCAGAAATTATTTTTCATGTAGCGGAGTACTTTTCCCATTGCCGGAAAAAGCGAAAGACTGTCGCGCTGACAAACAAAGAGTGCGGCCATTGGCACAAACATTAATATAGGACCAAAAATAAGAAGCGCGAAGAATAATAAGATCACCACGATAACAGTTAATATAATGGCTCCAGAAGCGCCACGGTCGCCGCCAAGTAAAGCGAATATGCCTCCGAATACCAGTGCTATTACTACAACAAAAAGTATAAGAACAAGAATTAAAAGAACCGAGTTTGCAAGTACACGTCCAAAATCCGGCCAGAAGTTTGTTTTAGAATGAGCTAGCGTTAAGGGCTCTCCGCTTTGTAATTTTTCGTTTTCAATCAGGTTGCGATTTAGGATTACATTATATATAGTTAAACCTATCAGCACAAGTCCCATTGAAATAATGTAGGAACCAATAAGGTCTCCATAAAAGGAAGTCAGCCCGCCGCGGAGTAGTTTATTCATTCCCAGGTTTGAACCAAACAGGTATGCAGAAAGCGTTGCGGCGATGAGTAAAAAAGGCCCTGCGAAAAACAATAAGCTTCCGTAAAGTGTTTTAAAGTTTTGTTTAATAAAACCAAACGTAGCACTGAAAATGCCGCTAAGGTCGCGAACGCGTTTATAATATATTTTTTGTTCAGTCATATTTTAATTGATATTTATTTTTAAGGTATAGAGGTAAAACGATAAAGTAACCCGTGATAAAAATGAACGAAGCGATGATGATAGTAAGACTTAAGGCAATGTGCATTTCGGTATAGCGCGTAACAAAGCTTTCCAAAAAGCCAGCCATGATGAAAACCGGAATGAGGCCCACTACTATTTTTAAACCATCTTTTCCGCCACGCATAAATGAATGCATTCGGGTGTGTGTTTTCGGGAAGATAAAACTATTGCCTAACACAAAACCGGCGCAGCCTGCAATGATGATTGCAGAGATTTCGAGTGTTCCGTGGATCCATACAACTTTCAATGCTTTGTCAATTACGTTGTATTGGTAAAACAGGGTAAAAAAACATCCCAGCATAATTCCATTCTGGATCAGCAAAAGCGAAGTTCCGAATGCGGTTGCGAGTCCCAGAACAAAAGCAAAAAACGAAACTTTGATGTTGTTGAGTGTAATATAAACAAACATCAGAAACTGGTTGCCTTCACCATAGATGCCAATGGGGTTTCCGTGTTTGATGCGTTCAATTGTTTCATCCACATAGTAATCACCAAGAATAAGTCTTACAAAGCTATCGTCATATAATTGCGAAAGCACTCCTATCAGTGTAGCCACTGCCGTAATTAAAAAGGAATAAAATAAATTTTTATGATACCTGGCAAACATCAGAGGAAGTTCTTTGGCATAAAAGCTTACAAAACGGTTTCCGGTTTCTTTTTTATTTTTATATACCAGATGATGTACGCGGGAAGCAAGACTGTTGACGTAAGCGTTTGTGTTTGTTTGGTTGTAGTTGCTGTTGGCATAGGAAAGATCGTCAGTAAGTTCAATAAACATGTCTGTAAGCTGGGCGGGTTTAACGGGTTCTTTTCCATCAATAACTTTTTCATACGCTTCCCATTTGGGGGCATTTTGTTTCAAAAAAGTTATTTCCTTCATGCTAAGGGCTTATTTATTTTTATCTTTGTAATCACTAAATTTATAGATTAATATACAATCTGGCAACAGCTAAGTGGAACACATTAAAATAAATACTACACAGAATGTTGCTTTGTCCTATTCCGCTGCCGGTGTGGGCCCCCGCATATTGGCGGGATTGCTCGACAGTGTATTTGTTTTCGCGTATACCTGCATCCTGTTTCTGATTTTTTCGTTTGCTATCCGCCGTGAAAGTTACAGCAACAACTATGAAACAAGTGAAACTTATAATCAGATAATTATTGGCATACTTATTCTGTTTTTATTACCAGCAGGACTTTATCATTTATTATGTGAAACGTTTTTAAACGGACAGAGCTTCGGAAAAAAAATAGTGAAGATAAAAGTCATTAAACTAGACGGGACACAGCCGAACTTTGCTTCTTACCTGATCCGCTCCATGTTCAGGCTTATTGACCGGCCCATGGTTGCACTTGTTACTGTGGCTGTTACCAATAACTCGCAGCGGTTTGGCGATATGGTGGCCGGCACTACTATTATACTCATAAACAAACCTGTTTCGTTACGCGAAACAATCCTGCATCATCAAAAACCTGATTATAAAATTGTTTATCCGCAGGTAGCTTTAATGTCAGACAACGATGCAAACACGATACGTGAAGTTCTTGATTTTAGCTTCAAACAAAATCAACCGCAGCATCTTTCGGTGTTGTGTAAAAAAATCCGTGCCAAATACGGGATTGTAGAGGTCTCACAAAAGGATGCAGAGTTTCTGAATACCTTGTTAATGGATTATACAAACTATCAGTTTGAAAGATAAGGTTTTTCGAGAATCACAAATCATTCGTCAAGGTCTCGCAAAAACGGTTTTCCTGGTTTTGAAACACTCTTGGTGATTGAACCTTCTACAGACCCAATAAAATTTCTTCTGGTAGCTTTCCTCCGAATAAGATCCGGCTTGGATTCTCGAGCATTTCCTTTACTTTCACCAGGAAACCTACACTTTCGCGTCCGTCAATAATCCGGTGATCGTAGCTTAATGCAACGTACATCATGGGACGAATCACCACCTGACCATTCACCGCCATTGGTCGTTCTACAACATTGTGCATTCCCAAGATGGCGCTCTGAGGAGGGTTAATAATAGGTGTGCTCATCATACTGCCAAACACGCCGCCATTCGTGATGGTAAAGGTACCGCCCTCCATTTCGGGGATGGTTAATTTACCGTCGCGTGCTTTTAGTGCGAGTCCTTTAATT
>JACDDR010000014.1:41286-49303 GCA_013816895.1 Bacteroidota bacterium | reverse complement strand
CCCTTAGAAACAATATCCATAAGATGCTCATGTTCTATTTTGCTTAATTCAATTTTATATTTTATCATATTTTTTTATGACAAAGATATAATATTTATACGACAATATCAAGTTGACATGACACTAGGTTTTGATGATTACTTTATTCGCAAATGGAATTATTATTTATGTTACTGCGAAGCGGCCTTTGCCATGCGGAATATCCATACCATGCAAATGGTGTATACAAGGCCCAATAATATTAACATCTAACCCAAACATTTCGGTTTAAATTTTCTTTTCAGGTTCTTTAAAACGAGTAAAAACCAAAGCGGCAAGGATACACAAGCTGCAGCCCAGGACTCCATTCAATCGTATTCCAAAATCATTTCCGACATCTTTGCCATAAAGAAGAAACATTGAAAACAGAGCGATACCAATGGTCTGCGCGATCTTCACAAAAAAATACCTTACCGCGAAATAAATAGCTTCTTTATTTTCATTTGTTTCGCGACTGTCCTTTTCAATAATTTCAGCAAGAATGGCGTTCGGTAATATATTGAGCGAAGCAACCGGAATTGCGGCAAAGATGATCAGCGTGAAAATCTGCACTTTTGGCGGGAAAGGAAATTTACCAAGAAGAAAAACCCCGGAGAACGTAATACCAAGCAAGATGAGCGAAAGAATCACGACTTTTTTCTTTCCGATCTTCCGTGAGGCCCAGTTAGTAACAGGGTAAAACAGGAAGGAAACAAGTACCATGGTGATCATGAGTTTATTACTGATGCTTTCGTCCAGGCCCAGCAAAACCGTTACAAAATACATCAAGCCCGCAGTGATTAAAGTAACCGACAGAAAAAAAGAAAAGTCCGCCACAATAAATAATAAAAAATTCCTGTTACGCAACGTTTGTCCGAGAGCTTTTTTTAAAGGGATAGAACTTGCAACAGCCTTGCAATATATTTTTTCGTTTATTCCCGAAACTGTTATGTACATGAGAACTGCGCCCAGTGCGGCAAACATCGCTACGGTTAACTGGAGGGAATGAAGTTTACCAAGGCCGGTTGCTTTTTCGAGCATTTCGGTAATATTAAAAACATTCGAAGCTATTGCTATTCCGAATACATAACCCACCGACTGCCATGTTGCGAGTTTTACTTTAGACTCTGAATCATGCGCCAACTCAGGCAATAAAGCATTGTAGGGAATAATGAATGTGGTAGAAGAAATATAGAAAAAAGTAAGTGTAAAAATCAACCAGTAAATATTGAGAGTGCTTTCCGAATTTTTGAGCGGATAAAATACCAGGAAGCAAAAGATGAATGAAGGCAGAATAGCCAGTTTCATCAGCGGAATTCTTCTGCCTTTCGGATTTTTACTCGTATCGCTGAACTGGGCAAGCAGGGGGTCATAGACGGCGTCAACCAGGCGGCCACCGCCCGTCACCAATGCTATTACGTTAAATATACCAAAAACAGCTACCTGAGTAATTAGGCTGGGCAATCCACTGGTTGCGGGCGGCAAATACAGATAAACCAAAATCACGCTGATCAGATTGATCATAATGCTCCAGCCCATCATTCCGCACGAATAGGCAATCTGTAAGCGCAAGGGTAACTTCTGCATTGATCCAAAAGTAACAAACTGTCTTTTAGCAAATTCACATTTTTTTCCATTTATCAACAAAGGCAGGAAAAATCTTTCGTTTTTTGTATTTTTGATAGCTTATGCTGTCGCTTGATCCAAAAGACTTAACGGTACCTGTTTTGCAGAAATATCTGCAGAATGCCATTGCGCCCAGGCCAATTTGTTTTGCCAGCACAATGAGCAAAGATGGGCAGCCTAACCTGGCACCCTTCAGCTTTTTTAATATGTTTTCAACCAATCCGCCCATCGCAATTTTTTCACCTGCCTATAGTGGCAGAACGGGGGCACCAAAGGACACCTTATTAAACGTTCGTGAAGTACCGGAGTGTGTAATTAATGTGGTAACCTATAATATGGTTCATCAAACCAGCCTGGCCAGCAGTCCTTTTGCAAAAGGAATTAATGAATTTGAAAAAGCAGGCTTTACGCCTATAGCCTCAGAACTCGTGAAACCTTTTCGCGTGAAAGAAAGTCCGGTGCAACTGGAATGCAAAGTGATAGAAATAAAAGAACTTGGAACAAGTGGAGGTGCGGGTAACCTGGTAATCTGCGAAATACTACGCATTCACATTGACAAATCGATTTTAAATGAAGCTGATCACATTGATACTCATAAAATAGACCTTGTGTCCCGCATGGGTGATAATTGGTACTGCAGGGCTAACGGTGATGCTTTGTTTGAGGTTCAGAAACCCATTACATCCATCGGTATTGGTTTTGATAACATGCCGCGGGAAGTTAAAAACAGCAAAGTGTTAACCGGAAATAACTTAGGGTTGCTGGGCAGTGTCGAACATCTGCCTACAGAAGAAGAAATAAAAGAATTTAAAAATAATGCAACCGGATTTTCTTCTCCGGAAGAAAAACATAAATATGCCCAGACCTTACTGGAAGCAAATAAAGTAAAAGAAGCATGGATGGTATTACTTTAAAACAAACCATCCTTTAAAAAGTAAAACAATAAATAAATATATCATGGAAGTAACAGGAACACTTAAAGCAAAATTCGACACTCAAAAGGTGAGTGATCGTTTTCAAAAACGTGAATTCGTTTTAACAACAGAAGCTAACACACCCTACCCGCAGCACGTTAGTTTTCAGGTAACACAAGACAAGTGCAGCATACTTGACACATTTAACCCGGGCGAAGAAATACGCGTTCAGTTTAATTTACGGGGCCGCGAATGGAATGGCCCTCAGGGTGTAAAATATTTCAACACGCTTGAAGCATGGCGTATTGAACGCATCACGGGAAGTAATAACGCAGGTACAAACCAAAACTCCAACCAGGTTACCAATACAGGCAATAACACTGCAGGCAGTACTTCAACACCGGTATTTACTGGGAATGTTGATGACAATGATGACCTTCCGTTCTAAATGAGTTAATAGTTGAAAGTTAATGGTTGACAGAAAAATACCTGTTAACTATTAACTTTTAACTTTACATTCACTCTTGTATGAAAAACAAACAATCTTCCGTGTTACTGATCTATACCGGGGGTACTATTGGCATGATGCAGGATGCTCACACCAATGAGCTCAGGCCATTTGATTTTAAAACACTCACGCAACAAATTCCGGAACTTAATAAATTCGATATTGGTCTTTCGTCAATTGCGTTCAAGAAACCAATCGATTCCTCCAACATGCACCCGGTGGTATGGATCGAAATAGCAAAAACTATTAAGGAGAATTATCATAAGTTTGACGGCTTTGTTATTTTACACGGATCCGACACCATGAGCTTTACAGCGAGCGCGCTAAGTTTTATGCTTGAAAACCTGAGCAAACCCGTGGTATTAACGGGCTCACAATTACCGATAGGAATCATACGCACCGATGGCAAGGAAAATTTAATAACAGCCATTGAAATTGCCGGGGCAAAAGAAAAAGGAAAGCCGCTTGTTTCAGAAGTGTGCATTTACTTTGAATATAAATTATACCGCGGCAATCGCACCTTTAAATATAACAGTTCGCATTTTGACGCCTTTCGCTCCCCCAACTATCAGCCGCTGGCCGAAGCAGGAGTGAACATTCAGTATAACAAGAGCGCTCTCCTTAAACCCGGCGTAAAACCGCTTAAAGTTCATCTTGAACTTGATAATGATATCATCGTGTTAAAACTGTTTCCGGGCATCAGTAAAAAAATAACCAGCTCAATTATAAATACCAAGGGAGTTAAAGCAATCATTCTTGAAACATTTGGAGCGGGCAATTGCACCACCCAGGAATGGTTTACCGCTGAGCTAAAAAAAGCGATTGACAGGGGTGTTATTATCCTGAACATTACGCAATGCCTGGAAGGCACAGTAATTCAGGGAATGTATGAAACCAGCAGTCATTTAAAAAAGTTAGGTGTTGTTGGCGGCGGCGATTTAACATTTGAAGCCGCTGTTACTAAACTGATGTTTTTGCTTGGACAAAAAATGAGTCCGGCGCAAATAAAAAAATCGCTTCAGACAAATTTAAGAGGCGAGTTAACGCATTAAAATATTCCCGGAATTTAGAAAGGGTTTTTCAGATTCATTAAACTCACAGCCTTATACCTATAACGCATACGTCATCCACCTGTTCAAGTGCGCCTTTCCAGTCTTCAAAATTCTTATCGATAATTGCCGTCAGTTCTGCCTGTGGAAGATTATTATATTGTAAAAGGAGATCCGAGAATTGTTTGTACTTGAATTTTTTTCCTTTTGGTCCCCCAAACTGATCAGCAATACCATCAGTGAACAAATAAAAGGTTGTGTTTTCTTTGTACTCTATCTCGTGCGTGCTAAAAGGTTTCGGATAATCGCTTTTGCCAATAGGTTGTTTATCGGCCTTAATTTCGTTTAATTGATTGTCGCTGATAAACCATAAGGGATTATTGGCTCCACTCCAATATACTTTGCGCTTTTGAAGATCCACACATAACAGAGAAATATCCATTCCGTCTTTCACTTCGTTCGTGCTTTTTTCAAAGGTTTCCAGAACAAGTTCACGGGTTTTATCCAGGATCAATCCGGTTTCCGTTATTTTAAACTCTTTCACCGACCTGTTTAGGGCGTTCGAACACACCACCGAAACCATCGCTCCTGGGACTCCGTGTCCGGTGCTGTCGGCAGCCGCAATAAAAAACAGATCATTGATCTTTTCAGCCCAGTAAAAATCGCCCGCAACAATATCTTTTGGTTTGTATAAAATAAAATTGTGCGGCAGATATTTGTTTACAAAATCCTGTGGCGGAAGAATAGCTTCCTGCAGGCGTTTGGCATAAGTGATGCTGTCGGTAATCTCTTTATTCTTTTCATCCACGAGTTCTTTCTGGTGTTCCACTTCTTTCTTTTGAGCGGTGATGATTCTATTTTGTTTTTTATTTACGCGTAAACCACGGTAAATAACAATTGCAAGGATTAACACCATGCAGAATCCTAAAGTAAAAGCATAGCGGATAGTCTTCTGCCTCTTAAGCTCCTCTGCCTCCCTGGCTCTTTCGGCTTTTACCATTTGTTCTTTTGCGTATTGTTCAGCCCTTAATCCTTCTTCTTTTGCTTTGTATTCCACCTCGGCAAATTCTTTTATTTTATCTTCGTTGCCAAGGGAATCTTTCATGATGATATGCAAACTAATCATCTCGAGCGCTTTTTTATAATTTCCCTCCAGCTGATAAATATTTCCCAACTGCTGCGAAGCCATTTTTATAACCGGGAGCAAATTATTCTCCTGCGCTATCTTCAAACTTTTTTGGGAGTACTCTTTAGCCTTTACAAGATCCTTATTAACAAAATAACATTCGGCCATTGCGTAAAGCACATCGCACATTTTACCCTGGTTCTCCGTTTCTTTAGCAATATCATACGCTTCATTATAATACTGGAGCGCCTTCACGGTATTTTTTTTCTGATAATGGATAGAACCAATATTCGTAAGTGCCTCAGCCATGTTGTCATAACTTCCGATTGCTTCCGCTATTCCTTTCGACCGTTCGTAGCATCCAATGGCCATGTCATAATTATTCATTTGCTCATAGGCAACGCCCATCTTGTTATAAATATTTGATACCCTCAGCTGATCCTTCGATTCAATGGCAATCTTAATGGCTTCTTTGTAATATTGCAGCGCTTTCGCGAAATCTTTTTGCGCTTCATAAATGTTGCCGATGTTTTGGAGACTGAATGCGAGCTGCACTTTAATTCCGTTCTTTTTTGCCAGTTCTCTTGTCTTCTGAAAGGTAGCGATGGAGCGGATGTAATCACCCTTAATCCGGTAAATATCCGCGATACTGTTATTACAAAGTATTATTTTATATACATCGTTTATTTGAGTGGAATATGAAATACTTTTCGAGTAACAATCAAAGGCTTTTTCAAATTCAAGGTTGCCCCGGTAAGCTTCTCCTTCCGACATCAGGCAAAACGCAGCCCGTTTCAGATCATTTGTTTTCATGGCAATGCTCAATCCTTCTTCCAGAAGTTTCAATGCACTGTCCTTTTCTCCTGCCCATCTCAAAGCTTCCCCTTTCCATGAAAGCGCTTCTGCCGCAATGTCCTGCCATTTTCGTGCATTGGCCATTTCAAGCGCCTTATTAAGAAAATAAGCAGATGAATCCTTATCATGTTTCCTGTAATAATATATTCCGAATTTTGAATAGGATGCAGCTTCACCATAAGGAAAAGAAATGGTTTTGCTTTGCTCCAGGGCTTCCTGCGCAAGGTAAAATGAAAAAGGACGCCAGTTTTCAGAAAGTTCGTTCAGTAATAATATCTGAAGCGTGTCATCAAGAGAATTAAAAACCTTTTTGAGACTGTCAACAACTGGGTTATAAGACGTTGTGTCTTTCATCAGCGCATCTACACGCTTACTTAATACAACTTGCTTGGTGGGAACTTTAGTGGTTGATTCCTGCTTTTTATTATCGCAGCGCCAATTCAGTACAATTGCGCACAAAACAAAAATAAAAATGGGAAGGATTGAAATCTGCTTGAAATTCATTGAACTAAAAATAACAAAAAAGGCTGCCAATATACAGCAGCCTTTTGTTTTAATATAAACTTTATTTAAGGAAGAATGTTCAACTGACCTTGTAACTGACTAATTGTAACAGGCAACAGGTTAAGCGGCTGGTTAAAGCCCGCCGTTACCGTAACTGGTAAAATAGCCGAATAATATTGACCATTAATGATTCCGACACCGACGATATTCACTGCCCTGCCCACAGGAATATTAGAAATCCTGAACACGTTTGGCGTAATTTCATAAAGAGCTCCTACCACCATGATACCATTTAAAGATATGTAAACCGCAGTATTGGTTTTATTAAAATTAGCAGATGTTGTGATGGTTACAGATGTTTTTGTAGCGGTAGTATCCCATTTCTGACCAACATTCAGCCAGGTAGCCGAATCAATCCTGGCGCGGTAATAATATTTACCACTTACAGAATCTAAAACAGAACCTACATTCACAGAATCAGGATCTGCATTCCAGCATATTGTTGAGTCTGACGTGGAAACTTTAGGAGCAAGGAACTTGCGGATATTGCTCAGAGGAACTGCCCCCGGCTCAACAACATTCACGAAAAAATTCTGACCGGGCGCTATCCTTAAAGTCTGGCCGCTTTGCGAAGCACTTACCTTAATACACCCTTTTGTTGCTATGAGCTTGTTAGCCGTTCCGCCATTTGCAGGAGCACCAGTTAAAATAATATCCTTTTTAGTTAAAATTCCTTTGATAGTTACGTTTACATTTCCTGTTACCGTTCCGCCAGAAGCGGTTTTAAAGGCATTTGCGGGAATTTCAATTTTTACTCCTGATGCTGTAAAGGTTTGCGCGGCCGTTGCGCTAACCGCTGCGGTTTGTGCCTGAACTCCGTTTGTAGTGAACACTTGCGCTATCGTGTTAATTCCGGTCGGCGCGGGAGTTACCACTGCCGGCTCTTCTTCTGCAGGTGCCGAGCTTTTTTTCTTGCACTCTGTAAAGGTCACTAAAACCAACAGAACAAGTATTGCTTTGGATAGATTTGCTTTCATTTGAAATATAGTTTATTCAAAAATAGTACAATTTTGCTGATATCAAAGTTTTTTTAATAAAAGGTACCGCGGTCCTGCTCATTTATTCATTGTTTATAACGCTTAAAAAATCGTTCAATCATTGCCGCTTTTAATTATTTATCTTTGCCGCTTATTATTATGAAAGTCTGTAACACTATCCTCGACACCATCGGAAACACTCCCCTGGTAAAACTCAATAAAATTGTAAAAGGTCTGCCCTGCGACGTTTACGCAAAGGTAGAAACCTTTAACCCCGGCAATTCGATTAAAGACCGCATGGCTATTAAAATGATTGAAGATGCCGAGAAAGACGGGCGCCTTAAACCAGGCGGAACTATCATTGAAGGAACCAGCGGAAA
>JACDDR010000014.1:0-41276 GCA_013816895.1 Bacteroidota bacterium | reverse complement strand
GGATGGGCCTGGCCATTGGCGCAGTGATAAAAGGCTACAAATGCATTTTTACTACTACCGATAAACAAAGTAAAGAAAAGGTGGACGCGCTTCGTGCCTTTGGTGCTGAAGTAATTGTATGTCCTACCGATGTGGATCCTGAAGATCCGCGTTCTTATTACTCTGTGTCTTCACGACTTGTGAATGAAATACCAAATGCCTGGAAACCTAATCAGTACGATAATCTGAGCAACACACTGGCACATTACGAGCAAACAGGTCCTGAGATCTGGGATCAAACGGATGGAAAGGTAACTCACCTGGTTGTTGGTGTTGGCACAGGGGGTACTATTTGCGGCACAGGCAAATATCTTAAAGAAAAAAACGCTGATGTTAAAGTTTTTGGAATTGACACCTATGGATCCGTTTTTAAAAAATATAAAGAGACCGGAATCTTCGATAAGAACGAAATCTATCCATACATCACCGAAGGTATTGGCGAAGATTTTCTGCCTGCCAATGTTGATTTTAATATCATTGATCATTTTGAAAAAGTAACGGATAAAGACGCGGCCATTATGACACGCCGCATTCCGAAGGAGGAAGGCATTTTCGTTGGAAACAGCGCGGGTTCAGCTCTTGCAGGACTTATGCAAATGAAAGATAAATTCAAAAAAGGAGATATAGTGGTTGTTATTTTTCACGATCATGGAACACGTTACATGGGCAAAATGTTTAACGATGACTGGATGCGCGACCGTAATTTCCTTGAGGTAACAAAACCAAAAGCCATTGACCTTATTGCTAATCACAAGAATCAAAAATTAATGACCCTTGATGTAAACGCTACCATTGGTGAAGCATTGAACATCTTGAGCAAGTATAACATTTCGCAGATTCCGGTTACTGAAGGCACTGAGTTTGTAGGGGCCATAAATGATAATTATATTTTCAATAAACTCCTTGACAATAATGATGTCAAGCATCAGCCGGTGAAATCATTTATGCAGAAACCTTTTCCAATTGTAGGCGAACACGCTCCCATTGAAGAAGTAAGTAAACTGATCAACAAGGATAACAACGCTGTTTTATTGCGCGATCTTGGCGGGAACATGCACATTATCACTAAGCACGACATCATTGAGGCAGTAGCGAAAATGGGGTAATTCCCCTTTTCACATCCCCCTAATAGCGGTATTTTACGGTCCATTTTGTTAATGCCTGTAAAAAACAATTGCATCGGGCTGTTTAATTTGTTTACTTTATCATTATTAAAACATTTCACATGAAAAAAGTCTTAGTTTCAGTAGCCATCCTTTGTGCATCCCTAATGATTGCACAAACTCCGGTTAAACGCCCGGATAACTGGTTTAACCTTGATCCTACAAACGACAATGTAAACGGCGTTAGTACCGAGAGAACCTACAAGGAATTATTGAAAGATAAAAAATCAACTACAATTATTGTGGGGGTGCTCGACAGTGGTGTTGATTTTAATCACGAAGATCTGAAAGATGTGATGTGGACCAACCCGGGTGAAATTGCGGGCAACGGGATTGATGATGATAAAAACGGCTATGTGGATGATATCCACGGCTGGAATTTTTTAGGGAATAAAGATGGCCGCAACGTGGAGTGCGAGAATCTTGAATCCACGCGCCTTGTTAGGAAGTTAAAACCTAAATACGAGGGAAAG
Organism: Bacteroidota bacterium; assembly: GCA_013816895.1. GTDB lineage: Bacteria > Bacteroidota > Bacteroidia > B-17B0 > Aurantibacillaceae > Aurantibacillus. The sequence continues at coordinate 39,601 of JACDDR010000014.1, read as the reverse complement.
ACTGAAGACGAATTTAAAACAAAAGAAGAAAAAGCAGAGTTTAAATTATATCAGTCAGCCAAGGAAGACTGGACCAAAAATAAAGACAAATTTGAAGGAAGCTTCAACCAGGTTAAGTTTATTTACGAAGGAATGACAACCCTTAATACCAAAGCCAAAGAACAACTTAAGGTAGAAAAAGTTGATCCTGCTGCACTTGAAAAATTTGATGCGACGGAAAAAAACGACAAGCAGATGAAAATGATTGGCGTTGCTATGATGAAAGGTGGAAAGGGCGAAACCCTTGATGACATTATTGAAAATTTAAAAGGAGGATACGATCAGTTAAAACCATATATTGACTGTGGTGTAAATCTGGACTTTGATCCGCGCCCAATTGTTGGTGATGATTACAATAATCCTGAAGATAGATTTTACGGCAACCCCGATTGCAATGGGCCTAACAGCTTTCACGGTACCCACGTTGCAGGCATTATAGCTGCAGCGCGCAACAATGGCATTGGTATGGACGGCGTAGCGGCAGATGTAAAAATTATGGCTGTGCGCTGTGTGCCGAACGGTGATGAGCGCGATAAAGATGTGGCCAATGCTATTCGTTATGCTGTAGATAATGGCGCTACCATTTTGAACATGAGCTTTGGAAAAAAATTCAGCTGGGATAAAAAAATAGTGGACGATGCCGTAAAGTATGCGGAAAGCAAAGGTGTTTTGTTGATGCATGCCGCGGGTAATGATAATGTGGACATTGACGTGGAAATCCATTACCCCTGCAAAAAATTTGAAAATGGTAAAGAAGCCACCAACTTCATGGACATTGGCGCATTAAGCTGGAAGCCGGACCAAAAGATTGTTGCTACTTTTTCAAACTATGGTAAAAAAACCGTTGATCTGTTCTCACCTGGCGTTGAAATTTACTCAACAACTCCAAAGAATGGATACAAGGATGCAAGTGGCACAAGTATGGCAACTCCCGTTGCCTGCGGTGTAGCAGCAGTTTTAAAATCCTATTATCCAAAACTAACGCCGCAGCAGATTAAAACCATTTTAGTGAAAAGCAGTTTAAAAACCTATAAAGGAAAAGAAGTAATTAAACCAGGAACAAAAGACGAAATGATAAAGTTTGAAAAGTTGGGAAAGAACGGAGGGATCATTAGTTTATACGAAGCCGTTAAGATGGCAGAAAAACTTTCTCTGAAAACAAAAACCTGATAAAAATAGTTAATGAGGATTAAAAGACCGGGCCAGTCCCGGTTTTTTTTATGCCAGTAAGTGTTCTTTTACAACGCAGGTCATGCTGCCGTCCTCGTCAAAATCGCCAACAATAACATCTATACGCTCGTTGCAAATTTTTTCGTTGAAAGGATATTTAACCTTCACATAGTTTTGAGTAAAACCGTACATGAACCCATTTTTATTTTCATGTTCAAAAATAACGCTGAGCTCTTTGGCTCTTTGTGATTCATAAAACGCGCGGAGTTTTTTAGCTGAAAGAATCCTCAGCATTTTATTGCGCCTTTTTCTTTCGGCCATAGGAACTGCTCCATCCATAGTAATCGCTTCGGTATTATCACGTTCACTGTAGGTAAATACATGCAGATAGGAAATATCAAGACAATTTAAAAAATCATATGTTTCAAGAAACCGCTCTTCTGTTTCCCCCGGGAAACCAACGATCACATCAACCCCGATACAGCACTCCGGCATTAATTCCTTTATTTTCGAAACACGCTCCTCGTACAATTCTTTTTGATATCTCCGCTTCATTTGCTTTAGAACATCGTTGCTGCCACTTTGTAAAGGAATATGAAAATGCGGAACAAACCGGTTAGAATAAGCTACAAACTCAATTATCTCATCTTTCAATAAATTAGGCTCGATGGAAGAAATCCGAAAACGCTCTATACCTGTAACCTGATCCAGCTCTTTAATAAGATCGAGGAAGGTGTATGTTTTTCTTTTCTTCGCGTCTCCATCTATATCGCGACCATAACCAAAGTCACCAATATTAACACCTGTTAAAACTATTTCCTTTACCCCTGCGGCGGCTATAGTATTTGCATTTGTAATCACATTTTCAATGGTATCGCTTCGGCTTTTACCTCGCGCCAATGGAATGGTACAAAAGGTGCAACTGTAATCACAGCCATCTTGCACCTTTAAAAAAGAACGGGTACGGTCGCCCACGCTATAAGCATCTACAAAAAAATCGGCCTCGCTGATCTCGCAATTATGAATAACAGCATGTTCACTTTTGGAGGAAAGATTGATATAATTAAGAAGCTTGAATTTTTCGGTCGCTCCCAGTACTACATCCACCCCCGGTATATTCGAAATCTCACCCGGTTTTAACTGGGCGTAACATCCCACAACAGCTATAAAAGCTTCCGGATTCCTGGCCAGGGCCCCTTTTACAATGGTGCGGCATTCTTTATCGGCATTTTCAGTAACCGAACAGGTGTTTATAACGTACACGTCGGCAGGTTGCGAAAATTCCTTTTTCACAAAACCTTTTTCCTGGAACAACCTTGCTATGGTGGATGTTTCAGAGAAATTGAGCTTGCAGCCCAGGGTGTGAAATGCTACGCTTTTGCCGTTGTACATGGGCCGCAAAGATACATAATTCTGAGGACTTCAAAAAACCTTCAGAAAACTTACCAACTAGTAACTTACCAAGTGGTAACTTACCAAATGGTAAGTTCAAAATAAAAGACGTACCTTTGTTTCATGCAAACACCTTTTAACTTTGGCCGCACAGTAAAGAGCGAGTGCTTTACCAATCGTGAGCAGGAAATAAAAAAGTTGTCCTCCAACTTTCAAAACCGCATCAACACCATTATCATATCACCAAGACGATGGGGTAAATCCTCGCTGGTTGAGAAGGTCGCTGCGCAGGTAAGGGCAAAGTCCCTGAAGGTCATCACGATCGATCTTTTTGGCACCCGTACCGAGGAGGAGTTTTACAACACTCTTACCAACGCCGTTATCAAAGCTACTTCCAGCAAGGCCGAAGAATGGATAGAACTAGGAAAAAAATTTCTGAAAAGTATCACACCCAAATTTACAGTGGAACTGGGCGACAAACATAATGTGAGTATGGAACTGGACCATGAAACAATCAAAAAATATTATAAGGAACTTCTTGATCTGCCGGAAAAAGTAGCGAAAGAAAAAAACATCGACATTGTGATCTGCATCGATGAGTTTCAGAATATCGGAACTTTTTCTGATCATCTGGCTTTGCAAAAACGGTTAAGAAGCGCCTGGCAGCATCACGAACGCGTGACCTACTGTTTATACGGGAGCAAGCAGCATATGATGATGGAATTGTTCAACAAACAAAGCAACCCTTTTTATAAGTTTGGCGAGCTCCTGTACCTGCCTAAAATTACCGAGCAAAAATGGATAAGCTACATAAGCCGCCAGTTTCAGAAAACAAAAAAAGAAATTTCAACATTGCAGGCGGCAAAAATTGCACAAACAGTAAAGTGCCACCCTTATTATGCGCAACAATTAAGTCACCTGGTTTGGATTAACACAGACAAAAAAGTAACAGAAGCCATTCTGTTTCAAAGTACACAGGAACTTCTGGACCAAAATGCCATTCTTTATTTCAAAGAAGCTGAAGATTTAAACAACACCGAACTTAACCTGATGCGGGCCATTGCAAAAAATGAAAAGCAATTGTCGTCCAGAGACACTATTCAGCGATACCGACTGGGAACCTCAGCAAATGTTATTAAAGCCAAAAACACTCTTATTGATAAGGAAATAATTGATATTCATAATGGCGTGGCGGTTTTTATTGACCCCGTCTTCGAATTATGGTTCACGCAACACCTGGGTAATTAAAGAACTTACCAACGAGTAACTTACCACTTGGTAAGTTAAGTAGACAAGAGTTCTGCGCTTTTAAAAACACGCTTTTTATCGTACATTTGATCTTTGCAATTATATGGAATTAAATGCTTTAACCGCGATTTCGCCCGTTGATGGCCGCTACCGGAAAACCACAGAGCCTTTGGCTGTTTACTTTTCGGAGTTCGGACTGATCCGATACCGCGTACTCGTGGAAATTGAATATTTTATCGCCTTATCACAAGCCGGATTTCCGCAGTTGCCGCCGGTTTCAGAGGAACAAAAAGAAAAACTCAGAAATTTTTACAGAAATTTTTCAATCCAGGATGCCCTAAAAATTAAAGACACCGAAAAAATCACTAACCACGACGTAAAAGCAGTAGAGTATTTCGTAAAGGAAAAACTCACCGAGGTTGGTCTGGAAAATTATCTTGAATTCGCTCATTTCGGTCTTACCTCCCAGGACATTAACAATACCAGTATTCCCTTATCCTTAAAGGAGGCCTCTCAGCAACAAATATTTCCAGCATTAACTAATCTTATTCAAAAGCTTACAGAATTAAGCCGCGAATGGAAAGACATTTCGCTACTGGCTAAAACACACGGACAGCCTGCCTCCCCAACCAAACTCGGCAAAGAAATTTTTGTTTTTGCTGAACGGTTAACCCTACAGTTAGCTAATTTGAAACAGGTGCCCTACTCCGCTAAGTTTGGCGGCGCTACGGGTAATTTTAACGCGCATCAGGTAGCTTATCCAGATAAAAACTGGATAGAATTTGGAAACAATTTTGTGAACAAAACGCTCGGGCTGCAACGCTCGCAATTCACAACTCAAATAGAACATTACGATAACCTTGCCGCTTATTGCGACGCAGTGAAACGCATAAATACCATACTCATTGATCTTTGCAGAGACATTTGGACTTACGTGAGCATGGATTATTTCAAACAAAAACTGAAGGCCGGAGAGATTGGTTCATCAGCCATGCCACATAAAGTTAACCCGATTGATTTCGAAAACGCAGAAGGCAATCTTGGAATATCAAACGCTTTTTTGGAACACCTCGCCGCCAAGCTACCGCTATCAAGACTCCAGAGGGATTTAACGGACAGCACAGTCCTCAGAAACATTGGTGTGCCATTGGCGCATTCCATGATCTCATATTCAAGTATTTTAAAAGGACTTAACAAACTTATCCTTAACAAAGAAACGCTCGACAGGGATCTTGATAATAACTGGGCTGTAGTAGCGGAGGCCATTCAAACCATTTTAAGAAGAGAAGGCTATCCGAAACCATACGAAGCGTTAAAAGATTTAACGCGCACCAACTCGCACATTACTCAAAATACAATCAGCGAGTTCGTGAGCAATCTTAAAGTATCCGACAAAGTGAAAGAAGAATTGAAAAAAATAACTCCTCAAAATTACACGGGCATTAACCCCGAATATTAAATGAACAGAGCCTGGACATTCATCATCAACAAACAACTCTCTCCGGAACAGCTAGCTGCAATGAAAGAGGCAGGAAATAGTTTTGTACAAGGCTGGACAGCTCATGAACAAAAACTGAGCGGTGGTTTCGATATTTTCAATGACCGCATAATTATTTTTAAGGTCAACGAAGAAGCTACCGCAGCCAGCGGATGCAGCATCGACAAACTTACGCGTTTTATCAAACAGCTGGAAACAGATTTCGGCATCGAGTTAATGAATCGTCTTCTCGTAGCTTATAAAAAAGATGGGAAAACCGAAGTGGCACACTCCTCCAACATAAAAAATCTTTTGGCGGATGGCGAATTAACCGAAAACACTCCTGTTTATAACACCGCAATTTCAAACCAGGACGAGCTCAGCAACTGGGAACAACCATTAAAAAACACCTGGCTTAAAAAATACCTTTAAAGCTTATTGAAAGAAGGTTCTTACAAGACCTACCGAAAGAATAAAATTATTGGTTGGAATTTTTGCGTCGTGATTGAATTCCGCCATGTAAAATATTTCCGCAAGCCAAAGATCGGTGATGTTGTACAAAAGTCCGCCGAATAACCGTATCCTGTTAAAACCTTTTTCATAATACATACCGTCAAATTTGTAATAAGTTTCCTGCGCCAGGTAAGGCGTAAGTTTATAAGGCAATTTATAACGAATGGTGAATTTGTTCCTGATATAAAAATCTCTTAATCTGTTGCCCTGGGCATCTGCATTATAATCTTTAATCTGCATATCACTTAACAAGCGGTCAAAAAAGACAAATTTTCCAATTTTTTTCCGGTAGGTGAAATAGCCTTCGAACTGATGACGATAACTGTAAGATGGGTCGACCCTTTTTTTATCTGCGAATATATAATTAAACGTAAACCTTAGATTCCTGGTGATACGGTACAGCCCCCCTGCGTCAAAATAAGAATAAGCGTAAGTGGACGCGTTTTCAACAAACCGCGTTTGTTGCTGCAGGTGAATCATCCATCTCTTGTTAATTGGAGTTTCCACTTCAAGATTGGTCCATACCTGGAAATCCTTTGGAGACTCCTGGCAAAACGCATAAGGCGTGGCTAAAAATAATAACAACAAGAAAAAAAATTTCCGCATTGTTACTCGTAATAGTAAATTTTAATATACGCAGCGTCCTTAAGAAAGTCAATTTTTTGAACGCTGTACCTGTGAATGTTCATTCCTGTTCGCTCTTTCAGGTCTGCCAATAACTCAGCACCCCTGCCCGCTTTAATTAACTCAATATTCTCAAACAAAACAGTTTTCGATGTTTCCTTTTTCATTAAAAAATTACTTTCAAGAAGGTAGGTGATCAGAAGAATTACGCCATTGAGCGAGCCCAGGAAAAGGTATTCCAGCGAATCGTCAGTGTCTTTAATTTTAGTCACAGCCGTAACCAGGCCGATAGCAATGGTGAGGAAAAGATACGTCATGTCTTTGATGGAAATATCTTCCGTTCGGTACCTGAGCATGCTGAATACCGCGAATAATCCAAAGGCAGCGCCCATCGAAAGATCCACTTTGTTCAATAAAAATGAAATGAGAAAAATAATGATGTTGAAAATAAAGAAAGTAAAAAAAAGATCGCGATGTTTATAGATCGGATAATAAATGAACCGGATAAGGCAGAATACTGAGATAAGGTCAATTACTAATCTCCATCCTATTTTCGATGTTGTTTTTATCAGCTCTTCAGCATTCTGTACATTCGTTGAAACATCAGAGGCCACTTGTAGTAAAGTCATACGTCGTAATTTTTTTGAGGGTTAATAATTTTTCTTTAAAGTTATTCATTTTTATTCCTTTGCAGGAAACCGCGATTCCCATACAATACTTACTTATTGATCCTTCGCGCTTATGCCTGGCTTTCATAACCCGAATAAACGCCGAGGGGTTCTTGCTTTCCTGTTTAATTTCAGCAATCACAAGGGAATTAAAATTCAACGTCCCGCCGTCTTTCACAAATTGAAGCTGCAGATCAATGGTCACGCGCTCCGGTGTTTCCTTATTTACAAGCGTAAGCCTGTTATAATTAACCCACATGACAGGCACCAGAGAAGAGGGATCAAAAGGCAAAGACTTCTTTAAAAAATCCTGCGAATCTTTATCAAACTCTTTTACAAAAGTCTGCTTTTTAATTCTTGATTTAATAGTTCGGCTTTTGTTATTTTTGAACTTAATCTCCAGGTAGCCCGCGTTAGTGTCTACATACGTGCGATGTCTGATTTTGTACCTGTTTAGTTTGCCACTGTGATGCTGAGAATACAAACTGAGATCGCTGGTATCAAAATAAAGCGTTTCATATCTGCTGATGTTTTTCCCATCTATTTCCAGGATGCGGTATTTGTCTTTTATTTCATTTAATATCTCTCCAAGTTCCCTTAAGGCAAAGGTGTACTTGGTATCTGTGCGGTCCATCAGTTTTACATTATCCATTTCCTTTAAGGATATGGGTAGCATTTGTTGCAATATGGTTTCTATTTCCTTCAATTTTATTTGAATTCGTATCCGTATTTTTTTACGGAAATAATTTTACCCGACGCGTCTACCGTTTTACGCTCGGTTTTTAAGCCTTTGCCATCATAGGTGTAGCTGTGTTTCTTTAAAAGCTTGTCATCCTTGTCGTAAACTAGTTCCTCGGTCTTTTCACCCAGGCCGTTGTATTTCATGACTCTCTTTTCTTTTAAACTATTTTTCGCATCATACTCAAGTTCTTCAACGGCATCACCCTCGCCGTTATATTTAAACTTAACTACAGACGTCAATACACCTTCTTTATTGTAATTGGTTTTCTCAATTTCATTTCCTTTGGCATCAAATACCGACTTGTCTTCGTTTATTGTTTTGCCGTTTTCAGTAACCGTTGTATAGGAACTTTTAATTTTATGTTGTTTGACTTCTTTCTTTTTCTGAGCCAACAGATTTGCGGAGGACAGCAGCAAAAAAATTATAATTGGGGGCAAATACTTCATCCTCTTATCTTTGAACAGTTAAAGTGCCGGCGTCATATGAACCCTTCTTGTTGTCTATGTTTACAACCATTTCAACAGGTACCTGGCCGGAAGGGTTTTGGGCGTTTTGAAAAACTTTACTGTAAACTGTAACCTTATATCTTCCTTTGCGAAGATATAGAAACTGAAATTCGCCCGCTGCATTTGTTTTCTCGGATAGATCAGGAGATGTATTATTACCAAAAGTGAGTTCAACGGTCATGTCAGAACCCGGATACTCATATTCCAGAATGGTGAAGAAGGGATCATATTTTTTAACCCACACTTTTCCTTTAATTGAAGCATTACCGCCTTGTCCGGGGGTTTTGGCGCAGGAATTAAAAAGAAACACAAGCAAGCAAATACAAAATACACAAAAGAAGTTTTTAATCATGGCTGGCATATATAAATTTACCATTAATATTTCCCTGTACGCCTGAAACGAACACAGAATAAAAATAAACTCCCGCTCCATAAACGCTGCTTAGATGATATGAATCAGAATTACTGATTGTTGCGGTTTCCATCAACCTGCCGAAGCTATCATAAATAGTGAGGTTCCAGACCGCCCGCTTGTTATTTTTAATTTGAATTACCGAGGTGGGGTTAACAGGATTCGGAAAACAACTGACTGTTACCAGCGCATCGCCAGCCGATTCTTTAACTGAAGATATGCTTGTTCCGTTTGCATATATTTTGTGCGCGAAAATATCGTAATCTGTTGAGTTGCGTTTATCTTCCCAGGCAAAAATAGCCCCGCCAAAACCATCCTCAACCTGCGTAACGTTGATCTGATCATTCACAGCATTAGAAACCACTATCCCTCCGTTTCCCCATTGTATCTGACCCAGAGAATTAAGTTTTTGTGAAGAAATGTTCCACCCCGAACTGGTGGAGTCCTGCCAGGCTATAATAACACCGCCATTTCCATCAGCAATGTTATTTGGGTTAATAGACTTTAGCGAGGACGACAACTGAACACCATTAGCGGCAAGCAAAGGAGAACCGGAGAGGTTAAGCATTTGAGTGTATATTGCATAACTACCAGACCTGATGTCCTTCCAGGAAATGCAGAGATTATTCCCGCCCACGTACTTCATTTCGGGAGCACTTTGATTTGAACCGGCCGCAGCAACTGCAATACCGTTTGCAGCCCACTGAACTACTCCCAAAGAGCTCACCCGCTGCGCATATATATCATAATCCAGGGCGTTTCGTTTGTCTTCCCAGGCAATAAGCGCACCGTTAGAACCATCTGGCTCTATCTTTGGATTACTTTGCGTATTGATCGAGTTGCAGATCACAACTCCGTTCATTGTCCACCCTGCCACACCAGAAGCATCTAAACTCTGAGCGTATATATCATAATCGGAATTATTTCGTTTATCCTGCCAGGTAATAATAGCGCCACCGTTCCCGCCGATATCAATCCGCGGATTATTCTGATTGTTCGCAGCATTGCAAACGGAAACTCCGTTAACCAACCACACTGCCGTTCCATTCGCATCAATTCGCTGGGCGGAGATATCCCAGTAAAAATTAAGGGAATCTTCCCACACGATTATTGCTCCTCCCGCATTATCACCTATAAGTTTTGGCGATTGCTGGTTTGTTGTTTTATTACACACTACAATACCGCCGTTTGTCCAAAGGGCGTTTCCGGATGAATCTATTTTTTGCGCGTAAATATCGTAATTGCCGTTGCGGTTATCCTGCCATGCTATGATTACCGCCCCATTACCGGCTTCAGTAATTACCGGAGATTTTTGAGTCGCACCGTTCGAACATACGGCTAAACCATTTAAGCTCCATTTTGAATAGCCCGAAGAATTTAGACGATCGGCATAAATATCTGTTGAGTTTGTTGAAGAGTTCCGGCTATCTTCCCATACCATTACTGCACCATTCAGCGCATCTGAGGCAATGTGAACTTTCTGCTGAACTTTCAGAGAAACCGAAACGGGCGTGTTAACAGAAGGATTGGGCGTCCATTGCGCGACAACGTTCAATGCAAAAAAAAATAGAATTGCGAGCGTGGTTTTTCTCATTTGCAAAAAATATAATAAAAATGTAACGTAAAGATAATATAAAATTCACAAACCTCAGTCTGTAATAATTAAATTAAACGGCCCCGTTTTGTCATGACATTTTATTATAGAAGCCCTTGGCATGCGCTTCCCCTGAATCTTCTGAATTTTCAGGTCCTCACTAATGCCATGCGCTAATCAAAAATATTGCAATAAAAAAATGAAATAAAAATATAAGTTATCTGTTTTTATTAAGTGGTAAACTTTGTATTCTTTGAAATAAAACCAAGGAAACCCTCTATTTGCTCGACACAGGCATTGGTTTGCTCCGCAGAATTAAATCTACCAGTTGGGTCCCATTGCTTATCAATAGATGAAATGGGTAATTTGTTGTGATAGATGTGAAGTTTGAGATAATTTAAAATACCCGTTAAATGCTCCATTCCCCGCAGGTTACCCGCCCGGCCATTGGAGACGCCAACCAGGCAGACAAATTTATCGGTCCACTCCCTGGGATGAATACTGTCGATAAAAACTTTCAACAATCCGGGGAAACTTCCGTTGTATTCAGGCACAACAAAAATAAAAGCAGAGGCGGATGTAATGTTTTCGAGGATCAGTTGATCGTATTCGGCAGACCTACGGCCATGTAGTTCAGCGAAGGCAATATTTTCAGGTAACACACACATATCCAGTATGCTGCTCTCAATCCCCCTGGTCTTTAAAATCTCCCGGTATACCTTACAAACCTTTAACGTGTTACTGTCAGGCCGGTTTGTAGAACTGATTATTACTATCTTTTCCATAAAATTATTAACACAAACACGATTTCTTTCACGAGTTTGTTAAAAACTAAGAGCCGGTAAAGTCCGTAATTAGATTAATTTTACAAAAGTCAATTTCTAATTTTTGTTTCTGATTTATGAACATTACCTACTACGGGCATTCTTGTTTCGGTGTTGAGATTAACGGGCGCAACCTGCTTTTTGATCCTTTCATTTCGCCAAACGAGCTTGCGAAAAATATTGACGTAGAAACAGTGCCTGCAGATTATATTCTGATTTCACACGGACATGAAGATCATATTGCAGACGCGGTTAAAATAGCCAAACGCACCAACGCGCGCGTGTTATGCTCCTATGAAGTGTACCTGTGGCTTGCAAAGCAAGGGGTGGAAAATATTCACCCAATGAATATCGGAGGTAAAATAAAACTTGATTTTGGCAACGTAAAAGCGGTGCTTGCTGTTCACAGCAGCGGTTTACCCGATGGCTCTTATGGTGGCAATCCAATGGGCTTTGTGATTGAAAGCGCGCATGGAAATTTTTATTACGCCGGCGATACAGCTCTTACCTACGATATGAAACTGATTGGTGAGTACCGTCAGATCGATTTCGCATTTTTGCCGATAGGCGACAATTTTACAATGGGCGTTGATAACGCTATCATCGCCTGTGATTTTATCAATTGCGACGATATCATAGGAATGCATTACGATACTTTTGCATTTATAAAAATAGACCAGGCAGAAGCCCGCCATAAATTTGAGCGCGCGGGAAAAGAACTAACGCTGATGACAATTGGCGAAACAATAAATAAAAAATAAAGAACAGCAGAATGGGTGGATTTAATCAGCCATCACGAAAATAAAACAAACGAACATGGGAAAAATAATTGCTATTGCAAATCAAAAAGGGGGAGTAGGAAAAACAACTACCGCTATTAACCTGGCAGCCAGCCTTGCTGTACTTGAGTACAAAACATTGCTGATCGACGCCGATCCGCAATCCAACGCTACTTCAGGAGTAGGAATCGATCCCGCGAATGTGAAAGCGGGGCTGTACGAATGTATCATTGACAGTGTTCATCCAAAGGACGTTATTCTGAAAACAGAAACGCCTAATTTATATTTGCTTCCTACCAACGCCGATCTTGTGGGCGTGGAACTGGAATTGGTAAACCTTACCAACCGCGAATACATGATGAAAAAAGCACTTGATAAGATCAAAGACAAGTACGATTTCATTATTCTTGATTGCTGTCCTTCATTAGGATTAACGGTTATCAATTCCCTTTGCGCCGCTGATAGCGTGATCATTCCGGTGCAGTGCGAATATTTTGCACTTGAAGGAATGGGAAAACTATTACAAACCATTAAAATTGTTCAAACCCATTTAAATACCAACCTTGATATTGAAGGTGTTCTGCTTACGATGTATGATGCTCGTCTTCGCCTGGCCAACCAGGTAGTGGAAGAAGTAAAAACACATTTCCAGGACATGGTGTTTGATACCCTTATACAACGTAACACCAAGCTTGCCGAAGCTCCAAGCTTTGGTAAAACCATTATCATGCACGATGCCATTGGTAAAGGTTCTACGAGTTACCTCAACCTTGCCCGCGAAATCCTTCAGCGTAACGGCTTAACTAAAATAAGCGACAGCGAAAGAACCATTAACATTCAGGAGCAGGAAGAATTAAAAGAAGATATGTAAACTATGTTATACGTTAATAGTTAACCGTTGCAGAACGTTTAACAATTAACTTTTAACTTTTAACTTAAAAGAGAGATGAGTAAAAAACCGGCATTAGGAAGAGGATTAAGTGCATTACTGGAAAATGCCAAAACCGATATTACAACCAGGCAAGTGGGCGAAGGATCGCCGATTGTAAATTCTGTATCCGTTATCAGAATAGGCAGTATAGAAGCCAACCCGTTTCAGCCCCGCACCAACTTCGAGGAAAGCGCTTTGCAGGAACTGAGTGCAAGCATTAAACAACATGGTATCATTCAACCAATGACCGTACGAAAACTTGGATACGACCGTTACCAGCTGATATCAGGTGAGCGTCGTTTCAGGGCATCGCAATTGGCAGGATTGAAAGAAGTGCCGGCATACATACGTGTTGCGGACGACCAGGCAATGCTTGAAATGGCTTTGGTTGAAAATATTCAGCGCGAAGACCTTGATCCGATCGAAGTATCCCTTTCCTACAAACGCCTGATTGATGAATGCAGCTTAACGCAGGAACAACTGAGCGAAAAAGTAGGCAAGCAGCGCAGTACCGTTACTAATTTTTTACGTCTTTTAAAATTACCGGCCCCGATTCAAAAAGCATTACGTGACCGTGAGATCACCATGGGTCACGCTAAATCACTTATCAATATTGAAAACGAGGACAGGCAGCTTGCCATCTTCGCACTTACGCTCGAACAGGAATTATCAGTAAGACAAATTGAAGAAATTGCGCGTGGCGAAAAAATAAAATTAACGCCGAAAGTGAGTCGCGTTGACAAACCTTTAACCACCGAAGACAAAGTTATTTCAAAACAGCTTGACAAGATCTTTAATAAATCCTACCAATTTAAACGCAACAGCAAAGGCGGCGGAAAAATTACCCTAAACTTCAGTAACGATAACGAATTGCAACACATCATTTCATTTTTTGGAATTGAGTAATTAAGTGTAAACGCTGGTCTGCGAAATCTGTGGAAATCTGCGGCGTAATTTCACGTAATGAAAAAGATCTTACTCATATCTGACACCCACAGTTATCTGGAACCAAAATTATTAAAGTATGTGGAGCAGGCCGATGAAGTGTGGCATGGAGGCGATATTGGCGCCATGTCATCCATGGATCCTCTTCTTAAATTAAAACCCTTTAAAGCTGTATATGGCAACATTGACGGGCAGGACGTGAGAAGCACTTATCCTGAAAATCTTTTTTTTACCTGCGAAGATCTTAAAGTATTAATCACACACATTGGCGGCTATCCCGGCAAATATCCGGCCAGAGTACAAAACCTTATTACTGAACATAAGCCAGGGCTTTTTATCTGCGGTCACTCACACATTTTGAAAGTGATGTTCGACAGCCGGAATAATTTACTGCACATTAACCCGGGAGCCTGCGGAGTACACGGCTTCCACAAAGTTAAAACCGTGGTACGGTTTGAGGTTGACAAAAAAGAAATTAAAAATCTGGCAGTCATCGAACTCGGCAACCGAGCGTCTTCTTCACAAGACACGAGTGTTTGAAGCACCGCCGAAGCGATCTCTTGAGGATTAATCTGGAATAATTGATGAAAATTAGTGAAATTAGCGGCAGAAAAAGAAAGGGACTAAAATCATGGACGATAAAACAAAAGATATTTATTTCAGCAACGAAGCGCTTGCTAAATTTGTAGCAGCAGAAGGAAAAACACTTGAAAAAGTTATTTGTCATCTCTGGCAAAATAACCTCAATCCCAACGAAGCGCTTGAAATTATAGATAACGTCGAGTTGCATTTTACCGACGGGCAAAAGCTTACAATTTCGTGTAATGAGGAAGGTGATGGCCTGGATGTGATAGACTTTAACCCCGGGCAAACCGCGCGCGAATTACGCGAGGAATTCGATGGCAAAATAAAACTGTTTCAGGTAAACGCCTCCACCACCAAAATGTGGGAAGATGTGATCGGAAAAAAATTGGTACATGTACGAGTGACAAAACAAAACGATTTCTATAAAGCCGATTCGGTGATGGTAAATTTTGGAGAGGAAGGTCGCACTATTTCAATTGCACCGCTGGACGGGCTTATAATAGATTATTACGAAGAGGACTGATTATTTGTATCTATGTCTTAGCTGCACAAATGTCCGCTTAATTTTATTGACAACCTTTTCGAAAAAATTACGCTTGCTGCTTAGTTTATTTTCGGTATACTTCTTATTCCTTCCGATAATAAAAAACTGATAGTCGTTCTCAGCCCAAATGCTATGGTTTTCAAACGACAACAAACTAAGTCCGTTTTTTACAATGTTGTTTACTATAAATTCAATGGGCAAGGGCTGATCAATTACCTGCAGGGCCGCAGGATTGTTATCTATATCGTACTGAATGGCCGCGGGGCTCGGAATATTTATAAGGATAACTGTTTTATCGTTTACAATCTTTGCCAGGTTCCTGAACAGTTCATCGTGTCGTTCCATAGGAATATGTTCAATCACATCGAAGAGAGTGATAAAATCAATGTTCTTTAATTTAGGAATGTAATCCACCACATCATGAGCCTCAAGGTAAAGGTTGCGTTGTTTAAGGCGCTGCTTCGCAAATTCGATGGATTGCGTGCTGATATCAACTGATTCAATGCATCCGCTTTTTACTGTTTTTGCAAGCAGGTAAGTAAGCGTTCCAATTCCGCAACCCAGTTCAAGAATATTTGAACCGGGATGCAGGCCTTGTTTTTTAAGCCTGCGGTACATTTCATAAATACGTTCGTTTATACCAACATCCTGCTGCTGATCAACGTACTCATTATAAAATTCTATTACCTTTTTGTTATCCATTTGTTTTTCTCGCTGATTACGTTGATAATTCCTTCTGTGTAATCAGTGAAATCTGTGGCGTTTTTTGTTTTCTGTCGCTCTTTTTTATTTATTTCTCTCGCTGATGTTGCAGATCACGCTGATTATTCTTTCCGTGTAATCCGCGAAATCTGTGGCGCATTTTGTATTTATCTCTCTCGCTGATGAGGCTGATTAAGATTCTTTCTGTGTAATCTGTGGCTCTTTTTCATTTATTTTTCTCGCAGATGCCGCAGATAACGCTGATCCTTTTCCTTCTTCGTAATCCGTGCAATCCGTGGGGTTATTTCCTTCTGCCTGATCTGCGGCCATGTTACTTCGCCTTGAACTTATTAATAGCATTAATCGTAAAATCGCTCAACACTAATTTTCCGCTCATTCCGGCACGCTCCACCAAAAGCTTATCCCAGTGTTCAGAGCCTTCCCACATGATTTTTTTCAACATACTCATGGCTTCGGGGTTGCTCTCTGCCAAACGCTTCGCAAGCGCGTCAATAGCACTGTCCATCTCTGCAGCTGTTTCAAAAACTTCGGCATACAGGCCTTTTTCCTTTGCCCACATGGCACTTCGCCATTCCGTAGCATTAATCGTTAATTCACAAAAAGCGCTTTTACCTATTTTCCGCTCAACCGCGGGCCCTACAACAAAAGGACCAATACCTACTGCCAGCTCACTTAGTTTTACAGAAGCATCCTTAACGCCAAACGTATAATCGCCACTGCAGGCAATACCTACCCCACCACCCACTGCTTTACCCTGCACGCGCACCAGTACAAACTTAGGAGCTTTGCGCATAGCGTTTATAACACCAGCAAAACCGCTGAAAAAAGTGGTGCCTGTTTCGAGGTCTTTAATACTGATGAGTTCATCAAAACTTGCGCCTGCGCAAAACGCTTTTTCGCCTTCGCTTTTCAGCACGATAACTTTTGCCTGGCTATCATTACCAAGCTTAGTTATCTCTTCAGCGAGGGCTCTTAACTGGTAGCCCGGCATGCTGTTACTTTGCGGATGGAAAAACACAATGGTTCCCACGCCGTCTTTGATCTCAGATTTTACAAAACCTTCCATAATTATTATAGTATGCAAATGTAATTTTAAAAGGGACAAAAAAAAAGTCCGTTTAATAACGGACTCCTTAATTTGTAATTTAAATTTTTTACTTCAGTTGGGTAACGTGTCCGATATAGTGATGCGCCTTGCCCATTATATCGGTTACAATTACTTTCCATTGGTACACGTCCTGTTTACCGTCCACCTCGTGTCCTTTCACTGAACCATCCCACCCTTTTCTAATGTCGGTGGTGTAGTAAAGCATTTCTCCCCAACGGTCAAAGATCCACATTTTGTAGTCTTTGATACCTATACCAGTTCCGGTGAAAGTATCGTTGATGCCATCATCGTTAGGCGTAAAACAGTTTGGAATGTAGAACGTAAAGTTTCCAAAGATCTCTACCGGTCGCATAACAGTATCTTTACAGCCATATGAATTACGAATTGCCAGATACACATTTATTGTTTTTTCCTCTTCTGTATTGTAATAATGTTTAGGTGTGTTGTGAACTGAATCCAGCGCGTTCAACGCATCGTTCCAGTACCACTGAAAAGCGTTATGCCCTTCAGATGTATTGGTAAAGGAGATCACCGGAGTTAAAATATCTCCATCTTCACCAGCCCAAAGAAAATCGGCATGCGGCTTGGGATAAACAACTACATAGTTATTTCTTTTTACCGAATCCACGCAGCCGCTGTCTGTTCTTACAATAAGACTTACATTATATTTCTTGAGATTATAATAAGATTTGTTTGAGTAACACACGTAATTGGGATTGGGCCCACTATTGTTGGAGGTGTTGCCGTTCCCGAAATTCCATTCGTAACTTACATTCTTTGCCGGACCCGTCATTACTGCGGTACTATCCATCAGAGTAATGCAAAGGTCGGTACATCCCATTCGCTTAGGGGCGTACAGATTAGCCTTTGGGTTATAATTTATGTACACATTTCCCGGAACAACATTCTTGCAACCTTTATTTGAGGTTAACAACAGATTAAGTGTTTGCTGTCCGGCAGCTGCAAAAACAGTAGCTACCTGAACACCCGAAGCCTCGATACTTAACGGTGAATTATTATAATCCCAATCGTAATTTGAAACCACGCCGCCTGTTGGTGAAGCAATAGCAGTTAAAGTAGTTGTTTTGCCGAAGCAGGTTTTGGAATAAACAAAACTTCCGTAAGGTTTTTCGTAAATTTCAACGGGTTGCGAAGCAGTACTCTTACAACCGTTGGCAGAAGAAACCACCAGGGTTACCTGGTAAATACCCGGCAATGCGTAAGTGTGAGTTGTTGCAGCAGTTGCATTTATTCCGGCTGAACTGCCATCGCCATAAGCCCAGGCGTAATTGGTTATTACTCCCACAGGAATTGTGGAAGGTGCTCCTGTAATTTGTGCGGGCTGCGTATTAATACATTGGTTGATGGTTGTAACAGCAGCTGTCGGGCTAGGGTGAACCCAGATGTTCTTTGTAACCGAATTATAGCAATTTAATAAACCTCCGTTTGGTGATGTAATCACTGTATAGGTTACCGGCAAACTTCCCCAGGTTGTAAACGTGTTTTGTGTGGAAAGTGAGTTATTGGTGAGATCAACAATCCCATCGTTATCCCAGTCCCAACTGAAGAAAAGCATCGGGTTGCCGTTAGAGTTACTTGCATCCTGGAAAGTTGTAGCTAATCCAAGGCAAACAGAATCAGCCACAAAGTTTGGAGTAGGCAATGCATAAACAGTAACCGGTTTCGTGAGAGAATCTTTACAACCGTTTACAGTTGTTACATAAAAACTTACGCTGTAGATTGTGTTAGCCGTTGCATTGGCAGGATTGGTATACGTATATACAGGATTCTGCAAATTGGACGCTCCGCCGTTTCCGAAGTTCCAGGTGTAGGATGCAAGCGCACCCGTGTTGGCGTTTACCCCGGTGCTGGTAAGATTCACAAAGTTGCTGGCTGTTCCGAAACAAATAGCGGTTGGGGTGAAATTAACTACAGCATGTCCGTTTATACTAACCATTTTTTTAATCGTATCGTTACAGCCGTTGGCGGAAGTAGCAATGAGACCCACCAGATAATTACCCGAAGCAGGAAAACTGTTGGAAGGATTCTGCGTAGAGGCATCAGTAGTGCCATTGTTGTCAAAATCCCATGCCCACGCAGTTACTGATCCTGAAGCAGGGCTTAGCGGAGTAGAACTATCCGTAAAGGTCATGGCTGTGCCAAAACAAACCGGTGTAGCATTAAAGCTGGAAGTTGGACTCGCATAAACATCAACCGTATGAGTAATAGTTCCGATACATCCATTATTGGTTGTTCCCGTTAAGGTTATCGTTTGAACACCAGACATTGTGTAAAAAAGATTTGCCGGGTTCGTAGCATTACTGCTTGCCATAGAGCTTCCATTACCGCTTCCAAAATTCCAGGTATAAGAACTCATGGCAGAAGGAGCTGCTACCGCGGATGTATTATTAATAACGATGTTGTATTTTTTACAAGCTGGAATAGCTGTAAAGTTGACGGTTGGTGGCGGATTAACCACTATGTTAACCAATAGAGAATCCTTACACCCCTCAGCGCTTTGAGCTTTTAATTCAACCGGGAAGGTTCCCGCACTTGCAAAAACATTGGTTGGATTCTGAGTGGTATTATCCGTTAAAGCATCATTATTAAAATCCCAATACCAATTAGTAATGGAACCGGAAGCTATGGAACTTGTATTGGTGAAGGAGGTGGCAGCGCCAACGCAGACAGGGTTTGCACTAAAGGCAATTGTTGGTTTGGGATTAACCGTAAATGTTTTTTGAATGGTATTACTGCAACCATCACTATTGGTGCCTGTTAACGACACACTAAACACGCCGGGACTCGCAAAGGAGATGCTTGGATTAACGGCATTGCTTGTGCCACCTCCTCCCCCGAAGGTCCAGGTGTAAGTAATAGACGCAGCTCCGCCTGTAGTGGAGATATTTGTAAAGTTGGTGTTCAAGCCGAGGCATACCGGGTTAACTGTAAAATCAATGATTGGAGGAACTGTAACATTAAATGATTTGGTGATACTGTCTTTGCAGCCGGAACTGTTGGTGACGACAAATTTAATTTGCTGCGGCCCTGAACTTGTATAGGCATGCGAATTGGGGTTGAGGGTGGATGTAGGTGTTCCATCGCCCCAATTCCAGGAATAGCCGGCAAGCGGAGCTCCTCCATTGGCTGAAGCCGTACTTACTACATTTACCGAACTGGCACAAGGAACACTTGTGAAATTAAAATCTGCAAGAGGAGGTGTAGATACCACAAAGTTACACGATAATCCAGGGTTGAAACAGGCTTGTCCAGGTGTTGAAAGCGCAACAGAATAGGAACCAGGTCCCGGTACATTTATACACTGACCTGTTTGTCCGGTAACTCCCGGGCCCGTCCAGTTATAATTAAAGCCTAATGGCGCGCACAATACATTATTGCCTGGTACACACACTGCAACAGATGTAGATCCGGTTGGGATAACCACATTGTTCAGCATAAGATTCATGGGTTGGCAGGAACAATCCACATAGGCATAACCACCGTGAGCGCCTTGTGTAATCACACAACCTCCAACAGTAAATTGTATGTTAACGCATTGCCCGATATATGCGGATAAATCAAAAGCACGTGTGGTCCAGTTCTTATACGCCCACTGACCCTGGTTAATAAAAGTATTGTCTCCAACTGCACAACCGGAGCCAATTGCGTTCACATTATAGGCGCCACAGGGAATTGGATTATTGCTGCAGTCCTTGAAACTTATATTAAAAAAAGGCTGCTCTGTACAAAGGTGAGGCGCTTTATTAAGAACTACCGCGTATTTATATACAAAAACCGGATTGGCTGCTGTTACCGTGAAGGTTTGTGAGAGACGATACGAATAGCCTCCGCTGGAAGCACCCGTAGGGCCTAAACGCGCCGCAAAGTTACCGCCACCAGGAGGCACTTGCTGAATTGGAAGTCCGTTTGGATCGGCTCCCGGCGCCACCGTTATGATCTGTCCCGTTGGGCTGCCCGTCCAGGCCAACATAGTTTGCGAATTATTATTCGGAGATTGTTCAGGTGTCCATCCGCCTATATTTCCTGCTTCAAAATCAACGTTGGTACAAGCTTGCATGATGGAATTTCCGCCGCCAATGAGCTTGCCATTTGCATCCTGTTCATTCAAAAATGTTCTTAGTTTATATTTGCGATCAATGAATTCTCTTTTAAAAAGAGCCATTTGCCTTTTCTGGCGCCACAATTCAACTCCGTTCGCACGCAACTCATTCCACTTCGAAAGCTCATCGAAACCTTTAAGCGAATCTTTGCTAAACTCCAGTGGAAGAAAGAAATCATCTATTGCCGCCGCCTTCACTGATCGGTTATTTTCGATAGAAGGCTGTTGGGCAAATATGGTATTCACCAGGAAAATGAATAATATAAAAAATAAAAATACAGGGGCTTTTTTGAAGTAGAGATGTATCTGCATTTTGAGTTTGTGTGTTAAGTTGTTTGTTAAGCGACAGTAAGTTACGCAGGTTTTTGAAAGAGCCAAATTTTTTGGCTAATTTTTTCAGCCGCTTCACACAGTTTAAAACCGTTTAGAGTTTTTTTGTGGTGAGATTCCTATTTTAAGTTAAAATTTCCGCTTACAATCCTCCGCTAAAGCAGTTTATTTTTTAATTCCTATCTTTAAAGCTGGTTTTATTTATTCCATTTATGCAATTCAATTCTGATTCCGAGGCTATCGAGTCGTTCGTTGCCAAATACAAACAATTAAATACCGAGATTGCCAAGGTGATTGTGGGACAGGAGGACACCATTAAAAATGTCCTTATTTCCATTTTTAGTAAAGGACATTGCTTATTGGTAGGAGTGCCGGGACTTGCAAAAACCCTGCTTGTGAACACAATTTCAGATGCGCTAGGACTTAGCTTTAACCGCATCCAGTTTACGCCCGATTTAATGCCGAGCGATATTATTGGGAACGAGATTCTTGACGAGGAGCGTAATTTCAAATTCATTAAAGGCCCATTGTTTGCCAATATTATTTTAGCCGATGAAATTAACCGTACGCCTCCTAAAACGCAGGCCGCGCTCTTGGAAGCCATGCAGGAGAAACAAGTTACCGCTGCAGGTAAAAAATATATTTTAGATACGCCGTTCTTTGTTCTCGCCACTCAAAATCCTATTGAGCAGGAAGGTACTTATCCCCTACCCGAGGCACAGTTAGACCGCTTTATGTTTAACGTGTGGTTGGATTACCCTAAATACGCCGAAGAGTTACAGGTTGTAAAATTAACCACAACCAACAACAACATTAAATTAAACAAGATTTTAAACGCGCAGGAAATTGTGTTTTATCAGGATCTGATCCGTAAAATTCCGGTAGCGGATAATGTTATTGAATATGCGGTGAAGCTGGTACACAAAACCCGCCTGAATAGCGATTTTACTGCAGACATTACTAAAAAATACTTGCAGTGGGGCGCTGGTCCGCGCGCATCGCAATATTTAATAATCGGCGCAAAGTGCCATGCGGCTATTAACGGAAAGTTTAGTCCGGATATTGAAGATGTGAAAGCCATTGCCATTCCGATTCTTCGTCACCGTATTATTTTGAATTATAAAGCAGAAGCAGAAGGCGTAAATGTTGAACAGATTATTAACCAATTATTATAGGTAAGATGAATATTAAAGAGTTGTTGGATGATGAGAATCTTGATCCTGAAAAGCTATTCGATGAAAACGAATACAGTACGCTGCTCGTAAACAGGGAAGGTTTCAATAAAAAAGAAAATGATATTGCTGATCTCATTGAATCGTTGCTTGAGCCTGAGATTGATCGCGCTGAACTCGAAGCCATTTTCAGCAAATTGAAAGAAAAGAACGCGCGCGGGATTCTTATAGAATCCATAAAAAAAGCCGGAAAGGTTGAGGAGAAAACAAAACTTGCTGCGGCATGCTGGGAAACCGGCCTGGACTTCACCAATGATATTTTATTTTTTACCGAACTGGCTTGCAGCAACAATTTTGCACTTGCCATGGAAGCATTAACGGTGGTTGAAAACATTGAAGGTGTTATTGCTGAAGAAACCTTATCGAAGACCATTGAAATTGCGCAGAATTGTAAAAGCCCAAATACTTCTATCACCGAAGATCTGATAAACAATTTAAGACAGAGAGCACTTTAACAGACAATTCAGATGAATTACGATGGCATAACATTTTCTCAAAAGCTGACATGGAAAAGTTAGTGATTATAGGTGCCGGCTTTGCAGGTCTTCGTCTTGCGAGAGCCCTGAAAAATAAAGGCCTTGAGATCTGGCTCATCGACAAAAACAATTATCACCAGTTCCCCCCGCTCCTTTACCAGGTGGCTACTTCCGGCATAGAACCCAGTTCTATTGCCTTTCCGTTAAGAAAAATATTCCAGTCGAAAAAAAACATTCACATACGCTGTGGGGAAGTAGATGGAATAGATACTGAAAGTAAAACAGTAAACACATCCGTTGGTTCCATAAAATACGATTACCTGGTAATTGCAACAGGCGCAACAACTAATTTTTTTGGAAATAACCTGATCGAACAGCATGCTATGCCAATGAAATCAGTAAGCGAGGCATTGTATGTAAGAAATAAAATTCTTCAGAATTTCGAAAACGCATTAATTTCGGAGGATGAGACGCGCAAAGCTTTATTGAACATTGTAGTGGTAGGCGGCGGTCCAACAGGGGTGGAGATCAGCGGGGCGCTTGCCGAAATGAAAAAACATATTCTCCCGAAGGATTATCCTGAGATCGATTTTAAATCAATGAATATCTATCTTGTGGAAGCCGGCCAAAAAACTCTGGCCGCTTTCTCAGAAAAGTCTTCCGTAAAATCGAAAGAATATCTTGAAAAATTAGGGGTGGTGGTTCATACCGGCACTCAGGTTGTTTCCTACGATGGAACAGAGGCGGAATTATCCACCGGTAAAAAAATCCTGACTAAAAATCTCATCTGGGCTGCGGGCATTAAAGGCAATACATTGGCAGGTCTCCCTCCTACAACAATCGCGCGCGGCAACAGGATCACCGTTAACCGTTTTAACCAGGTAACGGGTTTTGATGATGTATTTGCCATTGGCGACATTGCCTTTATGACAACGGACAAATATCCAAACGGTCATCCGCAAGTGGCCACCGTTGCTAACATGCAGGCTGACACGCTTTCTAAAAACATAATGCATCTTTTGGAAGGAAAACCTATGACACCTTTCGAATATAAGGATAGGGGAAGCATGGCTACTGTGGGTCGCGGGTTAGCGGTAGTGGATCTGCCATTTGCGAAATTCCAGGGATTTTTCGCCTGGCTTTTCTGGATGTTTTTACACCTGATGCTGATCCTCGGCGTAAAAAACAAATTATTCGTTTTTGTAAACTGGTTGTGGAACTATTTTACTTTTGATCAATCCTTGCGCCTGATCATCAAGCCCTCTAAAAAAGATTGAAGCCTTGCTCTTAGCTCTTACTTTTCGTTTTGCAGTCTTTTCAAATTCCGCGCAATGTATTTTTCGGTAGTTAACAAAGCGTCCTGAATCCGTTTGGCATAATTAATACTATCCATCACTTCCGAATTTTTTTCATGCAATCTATTGAAGGCTTTGTCCACCATTATTTTTTGATTTTCTATAATATCCTTTTGCCTTTTTATGATCCGGAAACGGTTTGAAAGAAAAAATAGAAAAACGACAACCAAAATTAAAACGGCTATCACCGCATAAATAATTATAGTTTGCTTTTGTTTTTCTTTTGCCGTGATGGCATTTAACTTTTCCTGCTCAGCCTTCGTGGCAATTTCTTTTTTATCGAACTCGTACTGCATTGTGTTTTGAATGGTTTTTTCCCGGGTCTCTTCATTGTCCAAACTATCCTTATACATGCTAAACAATTTATAATAATTGTACGCTCCCCTGAAATTCCCCTGTGCGCTATCCAGCCTGGAAAGCCCGCCATACGCGTCACGCAGAAACGATTTACTGCCAAGGTTTTTTGAAAGATCCAAAGCTTTGCTGAGATAGACTCTTGCTTCCTTATATTTCCCCAGTTCAGTAAAAATATCTCCTATATAGTAATATAAAATGCAGATATTTGTATTGTTGCCGATTTCCTGTTGAATTTTTAAAGCTTTGAATTCATATGCCAGAGCTTCATCGTATTGTTTTTCTTCTAAATAAATAGTACCGATGTTACTATAGGTGTTCGCTATACCATTCTGGTCGTTTAATTCTTCTTTTATTTTTAAAGAAGCGAGATGGCTGTTTATTGCCTGTTCGTTATTTCCTTTTGCGTCGTACACCAAAGCAAGATTATTTA
This sequence comes from Bacteroidota bacterium, assembly GCA_013816895.1. Taxonomy (GTDB): domain Bacteria; phylum Bacteroidota; class Bacteroidia; order B-17B0; family Aurantibacillaceae; genus Aurantibacillus. The sequence goes on along the minus strand of JACDDR010000014.1, from coordinate 14,477 downwards.
AAGATGCGGCAATTCCCCGCTTATCCCCCATTTTCTCTCGTATGTGTAAAGCCTCAAGATGATTTTTAAGCGCTTGTTCAAAATTAGCCTGGTTATAATAAACTATTCCAATATTATTATATGAGGCTCCAATACCTTCCTCATCTTTAATTTTTTCGCGGATCTTTAAAGCCGAAAAATGATTCTTAAGCGCCAAAGGATAATTACCCTGTAAATCGCAAATGTTCCCCACGTTGCTGTAGCCCGTTGCTAATCCCTGTTGATCGTTTATTTCTTCTCTGATCTTTATCGACGCATTATAATTCTCCAGAGCGCCAGTGTAATTACCCTGATAAAAGTAAACGTTACCCAGATTATTATAAGCATTCGAAAGTAATTTTTTAAAAGAAGGTGTAATCCATTTATAGCTCAACGCCGCCTTTAAAGCTTCCTTACCATAATATTCAGCCTTAATAAAATTCCCTTTTGTCCGGTAAAGCTGGCAAAGCCTGCTCAAACGTTTTATGGTAAGCGAATCATCAGGACATGGCCCGGGACATGCATTTTTACCTTCTTCCAATAGTTTTTCAACGGAGTCGATTTTAAAAGTAGTACCCGATGACGGCTGTGCGTTTGCGATAAAACAAGCGAAAACACAAAGTATATAAAAGGAAACCAGAACTTTCATTATTCAAATTTAATAAACAAACTCACATTAAAGCGGTGGACCTTGAACGTAAATCAATTCTAAAGCATCCCGGCTATTTATGTAGATGCTAAGCTAAAAAATAATCAATCCTTTATGCCAAATTGCAAGGAATTATTTTACTTTTGACCAATCATTACGACTCACAAAAAAGTAGTCAAAAAAAAAATTATGCCAGATCAACAATTAAAATCATGGATTGAGGTTGCACCCGATTCGGATTTTTCCATTCATAATATTCCGTTTGGGATTTATTCCGACAATAATGTTAAACACCATATTTGTTCTGCCATTGGCGAATACATCATCGACTTGTTTGAGCTGGAGAGCGCTGATCTTCTGGACATGAACCGTTCAGTACTGGAAGAGCAATATCTTAACTCTTTTATTGAGCTTGGAAAAACAGAAACCAACCGCGTTCGCCAGCGGATAATAGAACTGTTAAGCAGTGCCGATTCTATTTTAAAAACAGACAAAGCATTCTTCAATAAAGTTTTCAAAAAACAAAGTGATGTGAAAATGCTGATGCCGGTGCGAATTGGTGATTACACTGATTTTTACAGCAGCATAGATCATGCAACAAATGTTGGCACCATGTTCCGCGATCCTGCGAACGCACTTTTACCGAACTGGAAACACTTGCCCGTTGGTTACCACGGAAGAGCAAGCAGCATTTGTGTAAGCGGGCATTCGTTCCACCGTCCTAAGGGACAGCAAAAACCCGCCGACTCAGACAATCCTGTTTTCGGCCCAAGCAAATTGCTGGATATAGAACTTGAAACCGCTTTTATCATTGGCAAAAAAACCGAAATGGGAGACAACGTCAGCACAGGCGATGCTGACAATTATATTTTTGGAATGGTGTTGTTTAATGACTGGAGCGCGCGTGATATTCAAACATGGGAGTATGTTCCGTTGGGTCCATTTCTTTCAAAAAATTTCGCAAGTACGGTTTCTCCCTGGATTGTTACACTTGAAGCGCTTGAACCATTTCGCATGAAAGGATACGAGCAGGTTCCGCAACTGTTGCCTTATCTTCAATACACCGGCGAAAAAAATATCGACATTAAGCTGGAAGTGTTTTTAAAACCGAAAGACGGAAAAGAGAACCTGATCATTAAAAGCAATTACAAGTACATGTATTATACCATGGAGCAGCAATTAGCGCATCATACAGTTAATGGATGTAATATAAATGTGGGTGATATGATGGCAAGCGGCACCCTAAGCGGGCCAGAGCCACATGAATTCGGAAGCATGCTTGAATTAACATGGCGCGGTACAAAGCCCCTGAAACTCAACGACGGCAGCGAACGGAAGTTTGTGAATGATAACGACAGCATTATTATTAAAGGACACTGCGAGAAAAACGGAATGCGTGTTGGATTTGGTGAATGTGCTGCTACGTTATTACCGGCTAAATAATCAGTAGGTCACAAACTTTTTTTCGTCCTTTGCCTTTTGCAGCAACTGCTGTTTGTATTGCTGGATCAGCTGCGTTTTCCGGCGATTGATGATAAAACTCCGGATATTTTCTTTTTCGAAATTAAGAGGGGAAAGTCCGTTTTTAATTTTCACATCCTTTATTTTGAGAAAATAGTAATACAGCTCGTCGGTAAATTCAAACACCTTGCCATAAGTTACGGCGAAGTCGGGCTGATCTTTTAATTTTGGAATTTCCTTTTTAATATCGTCAAGATAGAGCCAGGTGCTGTCGTTGGTAAAAAAATTTTCAGCATACTGCGTGCACAGGCTCTGCAATTGCTCCTTATCCTTTGGAGTAACGGCATAGAAGAGGCGTTTCATTTTATCAAGTGCTTTTACTTTTACAGGAATCTTGTAATAATTTACCTTCACAATATTATCTTTCAGAATAAAATTATCTCTGTTGTCGTCGTAATATTCCTGAATCTCTTCCTTTGTAACGTTTGTATCCAGGTTGGCTTCCAGTATGCGTGTTTGATAAATATGGTTGATGAGTGATTTTTTGTAATTTTCAACTTCGCGCTGAACTTGAATCTCCTCTTCATTCAGTTTGGTTAAAGCTTCCTGGTAGAAGAGTGCTTCGGTAGCCCAACTCTCAATGTTTTTTTTAATCAGGTAAGCGCTATCATTTGCATTACCGGTTGAAAAAAAATTCTCTTTAAGTTCGGTTTTACTCAATTGCTGAGCGCCCGCTTCGGCAGCAATTTCCGCGCGATCAAGCCTGGCTTCCTTTGGTGAGGAACAGGAAACTATTCCAAAAATAACGAGTATACTTAAAACAAAGCGCATGTGTATTTGTAAAAATAAGAAATTTTATCAATTAGATTTTGTATCCACCACATTGATCACTACAAACTGCTAAACAATCCCTGGGCCATTTTTTCCCAAATTGTTTGTCCGAACAATACATTGAAACCCACCTGTATGTATGGCCCCGGCCCAATGTTATAGCTTGCCCGGTAAACATCTGCATTCGTATAGTGAATGTTCTGGTAAAAAAGATATCCCGCCTCTATCCTTCCCACTAAGGATTTGCTTAGCTTGTAGCGTAAATTAACATAGGCAGAAGCCGAAAGATAATTAAGATTAACCCTCTTGCTTTGATAATTTATCCCCGTGCGGTACCCATCCGCAGTTACACCTGTAGTAATTAAAGTACGTTTATCGTCTTTGTATTGCAGATTGATTTGTACCGGCAACGTATAATTAAAAATAAATTTTTTGCCGATGGGCTCGCTTCCTCCGAAGAACAGTGCAGGAATAAAAAGTCCGTCGCTATAGGTGGCGGCCATGCCATAAAAGAAATTTCTTTTCAGTCCGCGCGGATGAAGCTGTCCGATGAGGCCAGAGGCCCTTGGTCCGGGCGATCCGAGTGTTTTGTCCTGTTCTGCAATTGAAACATTCACCGAGTAAAACACGATCCTGTATTTGCGTGTAAGGCTAACGCCGAGTATTCCTGCAGTTGCGTTGTAGAGGTTCCGGCGTGGCAAGGAATCATAGCCGAAACTGGCCTGCTTTGCGTTTAGCCGAACCATTCCGAGTACTTGCGAGGCTTTAATGCGAATACTATTGTTTAATAAATCTCTTATTTTAAGACTGCTTATGTCGGGTTTAATTTCGGCGCTTAAACTGGTTTTTATAGGGAAGGTGAAAACCGTGTTAGCCTCGGCTTGTTTAAAGACACCGCTTGTATCTTTAAACTTAGAATCAAAAATATATTTTACATCAGTACGCAGCCTGGGCCGGAATAACTGCTCTATCTGCTCCACTTCAAAAGTCTGACCTAAACTAAGGCCGGGGATAGCAATGAGAAATATTAAAAAAAATTTCATGTTAAAAAAAACGGCGGCTCCAATCCGGGCCGCCGCGTTTAATTATTTACAGCTTATTATTTTATGGTGCCCAGCACTGTTTCGTCAACGCTTACTTTGTATTTGCTTTTTAAATACTGCAACCACTCTGCTTCCAGATAGTTCTGGTAATCCGCTGTAACCATGCCCCTGCATTCAGCCAGTAATTTAGGCGACTTAGGCATTACATTGTTCACAACAAGCACTAACACTTTGTTTTCTTTAGCGTCCTTAATATCGTTAGCTACTACACCGGTTTTCCAGTTCGCGTCAACATCTTTGTTTTCCCCTTTCAGGTAAGTTACATTCTCAACGCTTACATTTAACTGCGAAGTTTTATTAAGAGTGGTTACAACGTCCTTTTCTGTTTTTCCGGCTTTTAAAAGCTTGCGGAGTTCTTTTGCTACTTTATCATTCAAACATTTGTAGGTAGTTACATCAGCCCGCTCGCCCCAGAGGTAATTATTTTTATTTTTTTCATAAAAGCCTTTAAGACCGGCAGTATCTTTTACCGCTTTGCTCCACACCTTTTGATCTGTCAGGTCAAACAAAAGAATTCCATCGCGGTATTCGCGAAGAAGGTTTTTGAAGTCAGCATATTTTTGTTCCAGTAAAGCATCTTCATAATTTACCACGCATTCTTCTACCCAGGTTCTGTACATTCCTTTTCCAAGTTCAACTGCATCAGTAGGACTGCGGAACATCATCTGCGACTCCAGGTATTTCGCATAATCGTTTTGGGTATACGATTTGCCCCCTATGTTAAGAATCTCCTTATTGCCAAGTTTAGAAACGCGGTCTGCCTTCCAGGTAGCTTTTAAATAGGTACTGTCAAGTTCTTTTACCACTTCATCACGATGCTTTAAATTCTCCTTAAAATTATATTCTTTTTTTATCCTGGTGATCAGTGCGTTTTTACCCATAGAAGAACGGCTGTCCCTGTTTACACGGGTTTTAAGCTCATTTTTGATGTCATTGAACGCCGGCGTGCTTTTTAAATCAATACGCTTGATAAGATGCCATCCGTATGGACTAAGAACCGGTTCGCTCACATCGTTGTTGTTTTTTAAACCGAATGCGGCATCTTCAAAATCTTTTGGCAAGCGGCCGCTTTTGAACGGCTGTAATAATCCGCCCCTATCGCTGCTTTGCTTATCATCGCTGAATTGGCGCGCTACCTCTTCAAAGGTCATGGTTTTTAATTTATCCTTTAATTCGCTGATCTTTGTTTTTGCGTTGGCCTTATCCTGCTCGTTTGCGTCTTTTGGAAGCTTAACCATGATGTGCGCTACAGTAATTTCGCCACGGTTCAGGCGCTTATCATAAACCTTTAAAATATGATATCCGAATTTTGTGCGAATGATTGGACTAACGTCTCCCACCTTGGTGTTATAAGCGGCATTCTCAAAAGGATAAACCATGTCCATGGATGAAAAATAATTCAGTTCACCTTTGTTATCCACTACTGAAGGATCGTCGCTGGTTTTGGGAGCAAGATCCTGAAATTTATCTTTTGCGCTTTTATAGTAGTCGGCAAGGTTTTTTACCGAACTGAACTTTGCTTTATAAACCGAACTGTCTTTTCCTTTTAATAATTTAGCCACTTCTGTAGAGTTTTTCAAAAGCTTATCGTAATTGGCTATCTCAGAAGAACTCGGCATCTTTCCCATTACCGCGTTCCTGATCAGGTTGGCGCGCGTCCAGGCTTCCAGTGTATCTTTTGGCAGCGCTGTTTCCTCAACGCGGATAAGAATATGACTTGCTCTTACTTCCCACTTCATGCGTTCGTATGCTTCGGTGAGAAGATTTTCGTTGGTGTTTTTATCCGTTAAATAAGGGGCGGCAAGCTGACGACGGTATCCGGCCAATTCACTTTTAAAAGAGCCAAGTGTATCAAGGCCCATACTTTCTGCTTCGTAAACTTTACTTTTAAACAATGAAAAAAGGTCCACGTATTCTTTAACAGATTTGGAGGCATTGTTTACTTCTTTTCCGTTATTTTTTTTGTAAACGGCTTCAAACTCTGATTTTGTGATTGGATGACTAACTTTAGTTTCTGTGTTTGTAATAGTCATTACAAAAGGATCCTGTGCTTTGATATTTGCCGTGCAGCTTAATCCAATTGCTACAGCAATAACATGTTTCATCTTCATCATACTTTAAAAATTTATGGCAAATTTAGTTTTTTAACCGAAATGGTGGCTTCTTATTTTATTATTTCAGCCAATTTTTCTTCAAGGGCAGCACCTCTGAGATTTTTGGCAATAATTTTACCGTCTTTTCCTACAAGGATGTTCTGAGGAATGCTGGTAATACTGTACATTTTGCCTACTTCGTTGCCCCAGCCTTTAAGATCGCTCACATGCGACCAGGTAAGGTTATCTTTTTGAATAGCTTCTACCCATTTATCTTTGTTGGAATCAAATGACACCCCAAGAATGGTGAATCCCTTATCCTTATATTTTGAAAAAGCAGCTACAACATTCGGGTTTTCCTGACGGCAAGGACCACACCAGCTCGCCCAGAAATCAACCAACACATATTTTCCTTTAAAGTCGGATAACTTCAGGGGCTTCCCGTCAGGCGTATTCTGACTGAAATTAGTAGCAGGATAACCCACCATCGTTCCTTTAACCGATTCAACACGTTTATTGGCCAACTTTATAAATTTAGTTTCTTCAATGCTTTTATCTACATAGCTTAATGCTTCCAGTACATCTTCATAAGGAATGTTTGGATTATTCATGTCATTATAGATAATGAAGCCGCTCACGGCAGATTTAGGATGCATTTTTACGAAGTTTTTAAGTCCGCTAATAAACTGTGTGTTAAGGCTGCCGTATTCTGCACGAATGGCATTCAGGGCGTTGTAGTCGTTTGACTGTGTAGCGGCATTGTAATCGGTTTGAAGCTTTTGCTGTTGCGCTACAAAGTTATTAATGACCGTACGGTACTCCAGATAATCTTTCTGGGTTTGTCCTGCCTCAACTTTTGAATTATAAATAGAATCACCGATAAGTGAGGCTTTTACGTTAGAGGCGTCCGCGAAAAAAATTAGATTAGGCTGCGCATTTATATTATTGGTTGTTGTAAACCAATACATATTCGGATCGATACTTTTTAAATTAAATGAAAATTTACCATTCACTATGTTGGCCGAGTCGGAATAATCTTTCTCTTCCCACTTGTGATGAACGTAGATTTTTTTACCGGTAAAATTTCTTATTGAGCCATCTATTTTAAAAGAGAAAGGCTTTGATTTTTGTTGAGAAAAAGAACTCAGGAAAAGCAACCCAAGACTGAACGTCAGCAATTTTTTGATCATACACAAATATAACAAGGTTTATATTAAGGGAAGGCGGTTTTAGTATTTTTAACCTTTTAAAAAAAGCGACCGGAGCCGCTTTTAAAATTTTATTTGGTTAGTTTATTACGAAGGTTTGTAATTTTTGTACAGATACTCTTGAATTTTGCTTCATCCATATCTTTGCTTTGCTTAACGGCCGAAATCTCTTCGTGAATTGGCTTGAGGTCGGCAACCAACTGAGTTCCTTCTTTTTTATCTTTATAATCACCAAGCATATTAATAATATTTCCAAGGTGAAATCTTTGCTCCCATAACAAATTACTCACCTTTGCCTTAACAGCCGCATCTGTTGCGTTCATGCCGGTTTGACAGGTAATGTGCAGGTTTTCGAGCCATCCGCCTGTGAATACGGTTGCCGCAGTGAACACGCGGTCATTTGTTCTGAGGTAGTCATCGCTTTTTACAAATATTTCATCCAGTATTTTAAATAGCGAATCTTTATTACCAAGATTGCTTTCCGCTCTTTTTCCGATCATCCCGTTAACAGCGCCTTTTAGACCAAGAGCGTCACTTAACGTTATAACATTTTTCATGTACTTTAACACATCTTCCCCTTTTTCGTGGGCCATGGCATAACACATGTCGATATTGTAAACACCGATATTAATTCCTTTCTGAAATTCAGTGGCATATTTTGAAGAATTTTTTACATCGTTTAAAATAGCATTATCATAAGGCACGTTCCAGGTTCCCATTTCCTGCATGCTTACAGCCGGAGAAGGGATATTGGCAAGCGCAAAATCAAATTTAAATTTAGTGGTATCTGCCACGGTAACTTTTGTGGTGTCTTTTACCACTACATGAGTTGTATCCATTCCATGTTCAGATTCATGTGAAGCGCTATCGCCGCAGGAAGCAAAAACAAATGTAAAAAGGCCGAATCCGAGAATGGTTATTTTGTTCATCATAACAGTTTATTTTTAAGGTGAACAAAAATAATATTTATTTCGGACAAGGGTAAATTAATAATGGACCGAAGCAGCCGACTTATGAGGGCAAAAAACAGAAATAAAAAAGCCCCCGGAACGGAGGCTTTAAATTTTTGGTTTGGTTTAGAAATGCCATAGATCATGTTCCCAGCGGAAGATGTCGCCTTTTATCCTGTCGGATTCAAGAAGAGCGTCAATTCCTTTAGAATACTGCTCAATGTTCCTGTCGTAAACGTTAGATTCTTTATAAACCATGCTGGCAAACTGACGTTTCCAGAAAATATCTTCAAAAGTCCTTCTTTCGCTGTCGTTTTTAGTATTGAATACCTCATGTTTAGCGAAGAAAGGCCTGCAGGAAGGGAAATACACCCAAAACATGCTGTTACAGCCCAAATCCTCTTTACCCTTGGTTAAAACACTGATACCTAAGCCAATAATCCTCACTTCGAGAACGGATTTTTGCTTATCAAAGAACCAATCTTCTTTTACATCTACCCCGCAAAAATTTTCATAGATCCAGGTAGAATCTGCAGGTGGCAGAACCTTTACAGTAACGGCATTACCTTCCGCATCAAAATTCTCCGTTTCTGTAGAATCGGGTTGTAATACCAGTTTAGATCTGATAGCTGATTTTTCAAAAGGAATCTGAAATTCTTCATCCTGGAAAGCCATTGCTTCGCCATTCAGAATATACTTTAATAATACCTGAACCAATGACATACGTCCGGTTACATTGGTGGTAGGGTAATACAGAGTCTGATTAATTTTCTCACGAGGATCGATCCTTCTCCAAACCCTTTTTTCCCAGGTTACATCGCCTTCTCTTAAATGCGTATAAGGAATGTAGCGACGGTTAACGGTATTTTCCTTGTCGTATATTCCGTCTCTGTAATCGCCAGGCTGGAAAACCCCAGGCTGAGCCTTAATACTGGTTGCGATCAACACCATCATCCAGGTTAAAGCGATTTTAGATATTAGTTTCATATTCGGTATAATTAATGTTCAAATAAACCTTGCTGCCGATTCAGCAGCAAGGTTACAATGTTATTTCACTACTTTGATACCGGTGGTGGTACTTGTAAGTTTACCATCCGGGCCTTTAATTTTGGCATCAACGTAAATCTTTGTGTTAGGATCAGCACCTCTGAAAATATTCAATGCATCACCTGACAGGGAACTTCCCTGACATGCACCCTGAACTAATTTTCCTTTAACTTTTCCTGTTACCTCTAATGATTGAACAATGTAGTTAGCCGCAAAGTCGAATCCTGCTGCACCTGCACCAATTGCTGATACAACGGCAAGATCACTTTTCTTCATTTCAGGCGGGGCAAATTTACCGCCAACTTTAATATCTGGTTTCGGTAAAGGCTTAACCCTGAATTTAATTGGAGGGCCTTGCGATTTCACACCGTCTTTGGTTTTAGCGCTCACAGTAATCATACAATCACCGGTTCCACCGAAGGTCATTTCGTATTTACCATTTCCTTTAGCAGCAACCCTAACACCTGCACCTGAAGCAGAAATAGAAATGTCGGCAGGAGAAATACCAGCAGCGGCGGCAGTTACCGGGTTTGGAACACCGGCATAAAACACATTCATTAAATCCGCGGACACTGAAGCGGCAGCTTTGGCTACCTTATACTGCCCACTAAAAGGATAAAACTTAAATGTTCCATCAGGATTTTTGTATTTAATAACCCCTTTGTAGTCTTTATCACCTTCAGCACTTGTACCAACTTTATAGGCGCCTTCGCCATTTACCAAAGGAACGAGTTCACCTTTTCCTCCGGAAGCTGCTGCTGAAGAGTCAACTCCTAATATAATTTCCATATCACCCTGGCCTAACTTAGAAGAAGATGCAGCAAGAAATATACTTGCCTCGTAAGGTTGACCAGCCTGAATGTAAGAAGATGGCGCTACAACCCTGGCAACGATATTGTCAAATTTGATAGCTAGTTTTCCGCTTGCACTTGAGAACACTCCTAACATTTCAGCTTCCATGTTTTTTAAATCGGCTGCAATCTTATTTAAGTTACAAACCACGGCACCTTCAGGCAGGTGGTAAAAATTTTCGGCTTCCCAGTCCATTTTAATACCATCTTCTTCTTCCCCTGTTGCATGAGGCTTAATAGACAATATCTTTTTCTTTAGAGATTCATAGTCGGCGGGATATAGTTTGGTTTTAGGATCAGTTTGCATTTTATCCATCAAAGCAATCATTCCGCTTACTAAACCCTCGATTTTTGTTCTTAATTCATTAGCACTAAACTCAGTTTTAATAGGAGTGTTTGCTTCCGGGCCAATAAGAATTCGGGTAGGCTCATCATAACCGTCGATTTTACCATTCTTTAAAGTCCATTTTAGAGTGGTAGTATCAGGAGCCGACTCAGGCATACCTTCATTTACCTTTATTACTCTGCCTTTTACTTTATCAATGTAATCTACGGTTGTTTTGATCATTTTTTGCACCTCCAAGGCCTTCTCGTAATAAGGCGCGGCACCTGGATTACCTCCAATAGCCTGTTGAAAGGCTTCGGTGATTCGTTTATTGTTGTCATCCAGATTTTTCCGACCTTTCTCAATACTGTCGTTTACGGTCACGTAACCTTTTAGCACTTGTTTGGTAACATTCATCGCCAGAAGAGCGGTAAGTACAAGGTACATCATACCAATCATCTTCTGCCTAGGGGTTTCTTTGCCTCCGCCTGCCATTTTATTTAATTTGTTTTAAAGTGTGTGTTTAAATAATAATTCTAAAAATAAGTTTGGTTACAACTTAATTTAGCCTTTGTTGTTAAAATTCATAGCACTTAACATGTTACCATAAATGGTATTCAATGCTGTTAAGTTACCAGACAACTGGCTCATTTCCTTGCGATACGTCTTGGTATCATCCACAGAATCGTGAAGATTCTTCATTAAGTCATGTAAACCATCATAGAATTTAGAAGTTGCATCCAGGTGAGATTTGCTTCCCTGTATCTGCAATTCATAAGTGGCATTTAATGCCGAAAGATTTTTTGAAACTGAATTCAGAGATTCTCCGATAGAATGACCAGCATCGTTAGAGCTTGCCAGATCAGCCATTGTTGAGGCTGCTTTCTGATAAGTATCAGCTAAATTAGAAACACTGCTTGAAGCTTTTTTTACATTATCAACATATTCGTTGGTAGCTACCGTAGCATTGCTGATATCCGCGATTTTATTCGCGCTCTCGCCCAACGATTTCATTCCTGAACCTAAACTTTCAAGTAACTCAGGACCTATTTTAGCTTCCACTAATAAATTATCCAGTTGATTGCTTATTGGTAAACCAGAACCCTCTTTCTCGTCAGTCTCTTCATGACCCATTCCCGCTAATTCAGGATAAGCTAATGTCCAGTCAACATCTTCGTGTGGAATGTCGGAAGCAAATAAACAGAATAAAAAGGCCTCAGTACTTAGACCTACGATTAACATTTCAGAAGCAAAAGGCCAGTGCATAATTTTAAATAATGCTCCCATAATTACAATGGCCGCCCCGATACAAGATGCAAGGTGTAAGAACCTTTTGAACCCCTTTACTTTTCCTAATTTACTCATAGCTGTGTTTTGTTAGTGTTAGTTGTTTTATTTGTTTGTGTTTGTGTGTTTTCAATTAAATATCATCACCCTTTGCGCGACCTAAATACGTCATTACGTTACGGAAACCAAGGTAACATTTTGCGGTATCCTGGTATTCGTAAGTACGTGCGCTTGTCTGAAGGTAATATCCTACATCTTTCCAGCTTCCGCCGCGGATAACCTTCCGTTTAAGAACCGTTGCGTCCTTATCCTGTGCTTCGTAAACATAATCCGGATTTAAATCGTGTGAGAAATCATAGGCTGACTCGTCATAAGCGTTGCTTGTCCACTCAGAAACGTTACCGGCCATGCAATATAAACCATAATCATTCGGGTTATAGGAATAAATATACACTGAGTGGAATCCACCGTCATCAATGTATGATCCGCGCATTGGTTTAAAGTTTCCTAAGAAACATCCACGTGCGTTACGGATATAAGGACCACCCCAAGGGTATGGAGATTTGTCCAGACCACCGCGCGCCGCGTATTCCCACTCACTTTCAGTTGGAAGACGGAAATCATTTACAATCGTTTGACCGGTACCGATCAGGTAATTGTTCAATAATAATGAACGCCAGATAGAGAATGCGCGGGCTTGTTTCCATGTTACGCCTACTACCGGGTAATCATCATATGCCGGGTGCCAGAAATACATGTTTGTTAATGGTTCGTTAAATGAATAAGTATAATCATGAACCCACGCCAGGGTATCAGGATAAACATTAATAACATCTTTAATGATAAATACAGAACGGTCAACTCCTTTACGCTCACGCGGAACGTAGTTACTCTGACCAACGGAAACCTGATCTTTAACATTATAAGTACCCAGTGTTTTACTGTCTTTTGCAGGATCTCCCACAAGGGTAGATTGCCCGCCCGGAGCACCATTTTGACCGTCGTTGGTATGAACACCGTTAATATAGTCTGCTTTTTTGTATTCATGCGATGCATCCTGTACATCAGAAGACTTGTTAGGAACAAAGCGATTGGATTTAGAAGCAGCTAAACGGATATCGATCCTGTAATATTCATAGTTTAATTTACGGGCATCAATTTCCTTACGGTTATAAAAACGTTCTCCTTCAGGCAAATAAAGAGGTTGAAGATCAGCACGGTAATCATCGTCGTCACTTTCCCATTTGATTTTAGTATCCCAATTAATGTAGGGATCCTGAAGGTTATTGTCACCTTTGTATATCGGCCACATTCCAAGGAATTCATCCTGTGAGATCTGGTAGTCTTCAGCCTGCCCGTTAGAACCGTATGCCAACAGCTTGCGGGCTATAGAGTCGCGAACCCAGTACACAAACTGGCGGTATTCATTATTAGAAAGCTCGGAATCATCGATATAAAAAGCCTGAACCGATACCATTTTAGATTTGGTAGTGTGGGCCATTGGGGCTTCTTCATCATCAGGACCCATATGGTAGCTTCCCATTGGGATGTAAAGCGTTCCGAAAGGATCGGGCTGATACCATTTTTCGCGGCCGGGCACACCTGTAAGTTCGCCGGTGCGCTTGTTACATCCAGTAACAAGGGCCACAAATGAAGCTAATACCAAGAGTTTTTTCATATTACTTGTTTTAGTTTATAACCCAACTGCAATCAAAGGTTACACGTGTTTTATCTATAGTTTTTATTAACACTGATTGTTAGTTGTAAATGGCTTAAACGAAATTATCGCAAAAAGGTTACAGTTTTTTTTTAATTAAGGAAGCGGTCATCGCCATAAGAAGATATCTTCTTGATCTGCGGGGTGAAACATACTCCTAAAATAAGCTCATGTGTTCCGCTTGAATATCCTTTGATTTTTGATAATGTAAAATCATAAGAATAACCTAATTTAAAGGTATAATTACGGTAAGGCATCTGATATCCTAACAACACTGCGGCTGCGTCGTTAACGCGGTATGTAGCGCCGAGGGAAATTTTCTGAGCCGGAGTAACTAAATATGAGTAAATCAGATTGGCATCGAAAGCTCCTGCTGCTAAATCAGACTTATATTTTACGTTAACACCAATTTCATTATTGGGGTTAATCGGGAAAATGTATCCTGACATTACGTAATAGTGACGGGTCATATCGTATTTAATAGCGCCAGAGCCTACCGTTTGAGCTGGTAAGTGGGTGCTGGATAAACCGGCGTAAAACCTGCCTGGAATTTGGTAAAAGGCACCAAAACCTAAATCGTAAGTAGCTTTACCCAAAGCCGGATTGCTCAGCGCATCTCCGTATGTTCCTGGTATAGTTGGATCAATTTTACCTGGCTCCGGAACGACCCAGTTGGAATTAATAGATTTTTGTAAAATACCCACATCAAGGCCTAAACCAAGAGTTCCACCTGCTAAATTCGGAATAAGATATGAACCTGCTACTCGTGCAAAGGTGGTGCTCATTGGCCCGATCTTATCACTAATAACGCTTAATCCTAAACCAATAGGCGCACCTGATAAACGCATATCCGCTCCTACCGCTATTGTTTGGGGGGCACCGGTAAAACTAACCCACTGCTGGCGGAATTGCAACACGCCGCATATAGCTCCTGAAG
>JACDDR010000145.1:7484-8163 GCA_013816895.1 Bacteroidota bacterium | reverse complement strand
CCCATAAACAGCGAGTGGTGGCACTTTAATTTCTGCAGCAAGGAATACGCGGCAGCTGCATTTAAATTGATAAAATAGTTACCTTTGCAATACAAGAAATGGCATTTCAACTCACTTCAGAATTTGAGCCTACGGGCGATCAGCCGGAAGCCATCCGTCAACTGGTGGCAGGTTTAAAGTCCGACAGCAAACACCAGGTTTTACTGGGCGTCACCGGTTCCGGAAAAACATTTACTGCGGCGAATGTTATTCAGCAGATCAATAAACCTACTTTAATATTAAGTCATAATAAAACTCTCGCAGCGCAATTGTACAGCGAGTTCAAAAACTTTTTCCCGGATAATGCCGTGGAATATTTCGTTAGCTATTACGATTACTACCAGCCGGAAGCCTATGTGCCATCAAGCGGAACTTATATTGAAAAAGATCTTGCGATCAACGAAGAGATTGAGAAACTCAGGTTAAGCACAACCTCGTCTTTGTTATCAGGACGAAGAGATGTGATTGTAGTGAGTTCAGTGAGTTGCATTTATGGTATTGGCAATCCCACGGATTTTAAAAAGAATATTATTCCGATACATGTGGGGCAACTTATTTCGCGTAACAAACTGTTGCATCAGTTTGTAAGTTCGTTGTACTCTAGAACCACGGGCGACTTTACCCGCGCGTCTTTCAGGGT
>JACDDR010000145.1:1597-7474 GCA_013816895.1 Bacteroidota bacterium | reverse complement strand
GGGTGAAGGGTGACACGGTGGATGTAAATCTTCCGTATGCGGACTATTCGCTTCGAATTTTATTTTTTGGAGATGAAATTGAGAGTATTGAAACATTTGACAGTGCGAATAACCATATCATAAATAAATTTAATTCGTTTAATGTTTACCCGGCCAACATTTTTGTAACCGCGCCTGATACCTTGCAAAAAGCGATGGTTCATATTCAGGAAGACATGGTGAAACAGGTGGAGTTTTTTACGAAGCAGGGAAAATTGCTGGAAGCAAAACGCATTGAAGAGCGTGTTAACTATGATCTTGAAATGATGCGTGAATTGGGCTACTGCAGCGGTATTGAAAATTATTCAAGATATTTTGACGGAAGGCTTCCGGGCACGCGTCCGTTTTGCCTGCTGGATTATTTCCCGGAGGATTTTATTATGATGATTGATGAAAGTCACGTTACTTTACCACAGGTTAGGGCAATGTTCGGCGGTGATCTGAGCCGTAAACAAAATCTGGTGGAGTATGGTTTTAGACTTCCATCAGCGCTGGATAACCGTCCTTTAAAGTTCGAGGAGTTTTATGCCATGCTGAACCAGGTGGTATATATCAGTGCGACACCTTCTGATTTTGAATTGCAGGAAGCAGGCGGAGTTGTTGTGGAACAGTTAATACGCCCGACAGGAGTGCTTGATCCTATTATTGAAGTTCGTCCTTGCACTAACCAGGTAGATGATCTTCTGGATGAAATTCACAAAACCGTTGAGAAGGATGAACGTATTCTTGTGACAACACTTACAAAACGTATGGCTGAAGAGCTCACGAAATATCTTACTAAATTAAATGTGCGTTGCCGTTACATTCACAGCGAAGTGGAAACATTGGAACGGGTTGAGATTTTGCGACAGCTGAGAGCCGGCATGTTTGACGTGCTGATTGGAATTAATTTACTGCGCGAAGGCCTTGATTTACCGGAAGTAAGTCTTGTTGCTATTTTAGATGCGGATAAAGAAGGGTTTTTACGAAATGTAAGAAGCCTGGTGCAGACCGTTGGCCGCGCGGCGCGGAATGTGAACGGACGTGTAATTATGTATGCCGACAGGGTTACAGACAGTATGCAGTTTACAATGGATGAAACAGACCGCCGGAGGAAGAAACAGATTGAATATAATTTTGAACATAACATCACTCCTGTTCAGGCCGGAAAAAAGAAACCAATTAAGCCATCTCTTGGTGGAGTGGAAGTGACGATGGATGGAAAAATTGTAAGAGCTTACGTGGATCCGTTTGAAGTGAGTGTTGCAGCCGACCCTGTTGTAAAATACATGAATCCTGAAGAGCTGAAAAAACAAATTACAAAGGTAAAGTCATCCATGTTAAGAGCTGCAAAGGAGATGAACTTTATGGAAGCGGCGTGGTTAAGGGACGAAATGTATGCCCTTGAAAAAATGCTTGAAAAGGAAAAATAATTATTTCTTTTTCCGTTTCATGATAAAATCTTCCATCAGGTAACCCTGACCAATATCAAAGTCTTTTACTTCCTCAATCCTGAATCCATTTTTAAAATAAAAGTTAATGGATTTAAAATTCTTGCGGTTAACCGTTAAGGTAATTTCTTCGGGGACAATTTTTTTCAGAAGTAATTCAAAAGCGCGCGTTCCAAGTCCTGTTGCTGCTTTCCGCTGATCGATATAAAATTTATTCAGAAACCAGTGTCCCGGTTTTTCTTCATGCACCGATACAAAGCCAGTGGGTTGATGATTGAAACGAATTAAAAAAAACAAATGACCCTTTTTTTCCATCTGCTCTTCAATGCTCTCAGAACTGTACATTCGCTTTAGCATGTAATCTACCTGCTGCTGCCCTATAATAGAGGGATAATGCTGATTCCAGATAGTGTGAGCGAGTTCGGAAACAAGCGGAATATCTTTTTTGCTAAGCTCTATTAGCCTTAAATCCTCCATTTTTTTTGGTACTTTTGTATGTGCCTAAGTTAAGCAATACAATTAATATCGAGAACCGGAGGGCTAAATTCGATTACCAGTTCCTGGACCAGTTCGTAGCAGGTATAGTACTTGAGGGAACCGAGATCAAATCCATCCGTGAAGGTAAAGCAGGCCTGTCTGACAGTTATTGCTATTTTAAAAACGATGAGTTGTATGTGAAGAATTTGCACATTACGGAGTACTCTGAAGCTTCCTTTAGAAATCATGAGCCAACGCGGGAACGTAAATTGTTGCTGAGCCGCCAGGAACTTAATAAGCTGAGCAAAAAAATAATGGACGCTGGTTTAACGATTATTCCGGTTCGCCTTTTTATTAATGATAAAGGATATGCCAAGCTGGAAGTTGCATTGGCTAAGGGTAAGCGGGAGTTTGACAAGCGGGATGATATCAAGAAAAAAGATATCGAGCGCGAAATGAACCGGAAGTTTTAATACGCGGCTTCGGAATAAAATTGGGTTAAAGATGTCTCTCTTCCGATCGACATGACAATAGGGTAGGGGCCTTTTCTTTCATCTCGATTCACGATAGTTTCATCCAGACACTTCGTCTGGATTTCATCGGGGAGAGAGATCTGAAACCGGATACTCGCATAAGTTTCTTCCGATCACTACGGCCTTCCTTTTATTCTGTTCACGAGCTGACCAATTACATCCGGCTCAAAAGATTTAAATCGCCCCTGCTGCAGAGCAACTCTGTTATCCACTGTTTTCTCAATATTAAAATTAAATACAAAGGGCGTGTTGGTAGCAGCCCATCCTCCCAGCTGCCCGAAGCGTATATCGCTGAAAATAACGGCAGTGTCTTCGCGGTGAAGTGAGTAGTATCCTTTTGAAAAACGGAGCAGTTTTTTTATTTCATCCGAGTCTTTATAAGGAGTGAGTAACGAATCGTTTCTGTTTACTGTTTCATAAAAGATATTTCCTTTTTTGTCAAATACCGAGTAATAGCCAATACGATATTCGTTTTCTTTGCGGACGACAATGTACCAGAGCAGATTATTCAGTGGAGTAGGTGTGGTCATATACTCATCCCATGAAATGTTCTGCGAAACAAAATCTTTTTTTACGACATTGTTTACAATGATTTTATTGGTAAGACACATGCAAAGATAAACCCCGGCTAATACCAGTCCGAGGGAGGCCCAGCGTGTACGGTTTTCCTGCTTCATTCTAAAAACAAGCAAAACAAAAGCCGGAATTAGTAAAGAGAGAAGCAGGAAAGGATCGAGAATAAAAATAGAGTTGAAGCTCACACGTTCGTGGCTGAAAGGCTCAAACCACCCGGTACCATAGGTTGTGAAGGCATCAATGGTAATGTGCGTAAAAAGACCGCTGCCGATTAAAAACAGCCAGTGGCCATAAGACATTGATTTGTTTTTAATAAATCTCCAGAAAAGCCATGCCAGTGAAAATGTTGCCAGAAGGTTAAAAAGAATGGAATGAGTAATGCCGCGATGTGTTAAAAGAGAGGATGCCTGAGTGGTAAAAAAATTAAGGATCACATCTATATCGGGAAGATTGTGAGCCATTGCTCCTACAAGCATGGCCTTTTTACCCATTTGTTTTCCTGCAATAGCTTCGCCCATGCACGCGCCAAGAACCGTATGTGTTAAGGAATCCATTATCTTCTTTTTCTTTTCCTGTTTACTGTCAGGTTCATCAAAGTTCGGAAAAAAATATAAGCAAGCCACATCAGGAATTTATTAAACGGGTTTATTTTTCGTGCATGGTTTTTAAGATCCACAGCATTGCATGAACTATTAATAATGTTATCAAGGTGATCGGTAAATGTTCTGATGAACGCTTTGTCCCTGATCTCCGCATTTAATTCAACACTAATATAGTGACTTAAAAAATTAAGATTGTACGAGCCTATGGTAGCCCATTGGTCATCAACAAGCATGGCTTTACCATGAAGAACGGAGTTGGTCCATTCATACAGCTGAATATTATTTCTTAACAGGAAATCGTAAAGGTAATTCCCGGCTAATCTTACGGAATAAACATCCGACTGGCCTGCGAGGATAATTCTTATTTTTACCCCTCTTGCGGAGGCATTTGCAAGGAGTTTCCTGAATCCATGTCCGGGCAGAAAGTAACTTGCAATAATTGTAACATTGTGTGTGGCGGATATGAGCGCTTCTTTATACCCTTGATGAATTTCGTTGGAACCTTTTATAAAATCATTTAAACGGAACCTGAGAAGTTTTGATCCTTCCTGATTTTGAACAGGTGTTTTACTTTCCGTATTAAACAATAGATTTTTTTTTTGCTTATGAAACGTTTTTTCGCAAAGCCCGTGTAGATACTCACAGGCGCTGCCCTTTGTCAGCACCGCATAATCGAGCCATGGATCTGTTTTAGTGCTTTCATTATATTTATCAGCAATGTTTATTCCTCCTATTAACGCTGTGCGCCTGTCGGCCACAACCACCTTGTAATGCAATCTTCTTCCGAAATAAATATTTTCTGTGGAAAATAAAGGAGAAAATTTACGGAAATGTATTCCGCAGGCTTTTAACTCCGCACTCACTTTTTTGGAGAAGGAATTTGATCCAAACGCATCAACAAGTAAATAAACTTTAACTCCTTTTTTGGATGCATGTTTCAATGCTTCTATAATTCTTAAACCAGTGGTATCGGTTTCAAATATGTATGTCTGCAGATGAAGAACTGTGCGGCATTGTTCAATAATGGTTTCCAGCAATTGAAAATAATTTGTGCCGCTAAATACCAATTCAATCGTTTCGGCCCTGGAGTAGTTTTTCATTCCATAATAATAAGATAAAAGTTTGTGCCCTGTTAGAGAGAGGTAGTAATAAATAAACAATAAACAGGGCTGTTTAAAAAAGAGGTATAAATAAAAAAAGCGGATATGACCCTTTATGTTAGGCTAAATGTTGGGTTGAGATTTAGCGCGCGGATAGCATGGCCAGGGTAATGTTTTCGGGGAGGTGAACTATGTTGGCGGGCTTGGGCAGATAATAGGAAGCTCCCAGTGCTTTTGTAGATTGTATATCATCCGAAAAGTTGGAAGTGGAATACATGATCACGGGAATCTTGCAAAGTGTTGAACTCTTCTTTAATTCCGTCAGACACTCTTTTCCGTTCATTAAAGGCATGTTCAGATCCAGAAAAATATAATCAGGGAGAAGTTCCATTTTATTTAGCTTTTCGATGGCATCAAGCCCATTCTCGGCGGACACGCAATCATAATCTTTACCAAGTTCTTTGACTGCAAGCTGGAAAAAGAAGCTGTCGTCTTTGTCGTCGTCTACAATCATTAATACTGTTTTCTTTCCCATGTTTCCTGTATAAAAAAATAATATTCAGAACTAATTAAGGACCTCACACAGCAGGGGGTGAGCGACCGTAAATAAAACACTCTATATTCATGCCCCCGGGAGCAAGGATTAATACTTTCCTTTATTACTAGTACCTGCAGCCAATATGAACATCTTATCCACGTAGAATATAAACTACAAAGCGGGATGAAAAGCCAGAATTGAGTATCGGTTTTTTATGATAATATAACAGAGGGGGAAGGTGGATGAGCGGAGGTAGTTTAGTTTCCAAAAGGCATGTATTTCGTTGAAATAATAAACAAAGACCAAAAATTTACGCGGCGGATTTCACACCAGTAACCCAATATCCCGGGTTTTTTTAAATGCCTTGTAAGTACTATCTTTAGAACTGCAAAATATTTTATATGAGTGTGAACCTTAAACCCGAAGAACGGGAACTGATAAAGCTTGTAGGCTTTTTTAAAAAGCGCGCCGAGCAAATGATCGAAGAAAAAAAGGTGAATGAAGACTATAACCAGCTAATTGAAACGTGCGACAAACTCGTTAGTCAGTTAGAGCTGCATGCCCGTAACCGTGAAATAGTGC
>JACDDR010000145.1:0-1587 GCA_013816895.1 Bacteroidota bacterium | reverse complement strand
AAATAGTGCTGGGTGAACGTGAACAGTTGAAGGGTTTGGTAAAGGATAATGCGCGTTGTCCCAAATGCGAAAGCAACGAACAGCTTAAATTAGTTGGGGTTGACAAGAATGAAAAAGGCTGGAAGAGTAATAAATATAAATGCCGCCGCTGTAACATTGAATTTGTTTGGAGCGCTCCTAATAATCCCTGGGATATGATCCCTTACGTGGAGAGCTTTGTGGCTGATCTTGAGCAAAAATTGAATGATGAGCCCGATGAATCGTTAAAGCAAAGCACTGCCGGGGTATTGAATCTGATGACAGCCAACCTGGGAAAACTAAAACCGGTTGTGGAAGCATCTGACCTGGATTTGGAAGAGTTAAATGCCCGCGAAACTGAAATGGCAGAACTGGTTCATAAATTCAAAAAGCATCTTCTTATTGAAAAAATAAGAATGGAAGATTAAGTCCGGGCTTTTGCAATATTGTTAAACAATTGCAGATGTTGTTCTCTGAATATTTTTTGCATGATGGGCTTCACTGGTAAAACTGTGCGAAAGCTCACTTCCTCAGTTATCTGCGTCATATCCCCATTGGTTTTTAAATGAAAGTTCATTTCTATTTCAATCATTCGCATTACCACAGCCTGAATATTTACGTGGTCGCCATTAACACTGCCCGTTATTAGAGCCTTGTATTTAAATGTGCAGGGAATGGAAAGGAGTTTTAATTTTTCGTAAACCACATAATTATTTTCACCTAATGCATCCATCTTATCGATAATAGGATGAACCGATACGAATTTCTCCATATCGGTTAAATACTCAAATACATAAGGCAGTGGTTTATTAACGGTGAATTCCAGTTTCATAACCGGAGGTAATAACTATGCTTTATTGATACGTACAGCGTTCAGACCTTTCTGGCCCTGCTCTACTTCAAAGGTAACTTTATCCTGTTCTTTCACTTGTGCTAATAAGCCATTCACGTGAAAAAATATGCTGTCTTTTGATAATTCGTCTTTAATAAAACCGTACCCTTTTGATTCGTTAAAAAAAGTAACGGTACCTTTTCTCTGAACTTCTTCCTGTCTGAACACATCATGTTTGGCAGCGCCAAGCTGAATGTCTTCGAGTTTTAAAATTTTCTTTTTGTTTGGGTCCGGTGGAGTAGAGGTAAGCTGGCCGTTTTCGTCAACATACGCTATCATGTCCTCAAAACTTTTTCCTTTGTTGTTATTGGACTTGCGCTCTAATTTTTTTTCTTCTTTTTCTTTGCGCTTTTTGGCTTTTTTCTTTTCGTGTTCTTTTTTACTAAAGGTTTCCTGTGATTTACCCATCTTTTTCTAAATTCCTATTTTTTCCTCTGCAGTATTCGCGGACAGCGGTTTAGGCTTATACAAATATAAGAAAAAATAGGCAGAAATGCAACTTCGTCAGGTAAGCCACATTAACACAGGGAAATTTAATTCTTTTCGACAATAAAAATAAGGTGGCTCGACATAATTTCTTCTGATTTCCTGTAAGGTTTGCGCATAATTTCCAATACTTTCATATTATTTGTGGTTACCATGGCCTGCAAAGTTTCTTCAGAATGATAGTACACATA
>JACDDR010000144.1 GCA_013816895.1 Bacteroidota bacterium | reverse complement strand
CATTCCGACCATAGAAAAAACAATCGTAGAAAATTTGAAAAAAAGAAAATAGAGCAGTAAGAATAAAAAAGTGAAAAGAATAAAATGACCGTCAAATAAAAAATATTTGAGTTTATCAATACTTGTAATTTGATCGACAATATCCAAAAAGCCGAAATGCTTATAGATCCAAATAGCATAACAGAAAGCAAAGGAGACCTTTAAAACAAATATTATCATTCGTTCTGTGCGCTTCGGTTTAAAAATAAAAATGTCGAGGAATTCCTTCATAAAGTGTTTTTTAAAGTCTGATTATAAACCTGAAGAATCGTCAGAAGATTTTTCATTATTCTTTTGAAGGTTATTATAATGTGAATTTCTTTCGGCCTCTTCTCTTTCACGCCCTTTCTTTATTTGTGCATCGCTCCACTGATATGATTTTTTAATTTTACCATTGCGAATCCAGTAATGGGATCGACACGGTAGTTGCCAGTTACCAATCGATGGATAAAGAGTTGCCTCACCTTTACTCTCAGAAAACGACCATTCAGTCCGCCCAAGTGGGGTGATAATTTTGCTACCGCATCCACAAGGGCATAAATGACCCGCTACACCATACTCTTGAGAAACATATAGAATTTCTGGTTCAAGATCTTTTGGTAAAAATTTTACGTGCAGTAATTTAATCTTATCTATCATTCTGAAACAACCTTTAAACTATCTATTGTAAATAGAGAGTGACTGAACGAATTATCGTCCACGTAAAACCCCCTTAATTGCTTGTATTTCATAACGGCTAAGCAAGCATTGAGCGCATTGAGTTCAGAAATTTGAATATTATTTCTATAAATTTCGTCCGGCAGATCATTTAGTGGGACAAGATTTTTTTCTAATGTGTTTTGCGCGGTCTCATTTGAAAAATATGTTGTTCTTAAAATTCCGCTGATGGGACCGTTCTCTCTGTCAAGACCCATTCCGACATCAATAAAAGTGATTTTCATTTGGATCAAAAGATTTATAATTTCTGATCGCGAAGAACCTTTGTCAACACAAATGAAAGCAAACGTAACTCCTTGTAATTCTTCCGTTGAATCTGAAAGAATCTTTTTTGAATAGATGCTTATACCAAACCGAAAGTCATTGTATCTTTTTTGATATACTTCAGCTTTCCGCTTACCAAGTTCTTCTTCTTCCAGTTTTCCCGGTGAACGAAATGCGTTATGTACGTGAAACGAATCCAGATCAAATCCCCTAATTTCGTTTACAGGAGTTTTAACAAGAAAATCGAGAAGATAAGAACCTGTCCCTCCAAGTCCTATGATCGCTATAACATCATCCTTAAATTTCAAGGAAAGATCACCTATCTCCGCCCTGCTGGTTAACGTATCTCTAAATTTAAATACAGATTCTCCCGCTACATCAACAGTTCGGAAAGTCCAAGGGTGTGCTTTAGCTCCGTGAAGTTCAATTGCAGGGCCACAAATAATATTAACATACGTTTCTACTTTCTCAAAAAAATCGGCATAGCCTTGCTCTGGTTTATGAGAAAAG
Organism: Bacteroidota bacterium; assembly: GCA_013816895.1. Taxonomy (GTDB): domain Bacteria; phylum Bacteroidota; class Bacteroidia; order B-17B0; family Aurantibacillaceae; genus Aurantibacillus. The sequence continues at coordinate 6,710 of JACDDR010000144.1, read as the reverse complement.
TTCCTTTGAACAACCAAGTCATCTGAAGTTAATGCCAAAGTTGCTGGACCTCCTCCCATATTTAAGACGGGAGTGCCGTCCATTTGGCATGGATGTGATCCACAAAAAAATATTTGATGATCGTGCAGCCTGATCTTCTTCTTATCAACATCGTCAATCTTCGATATGATAGATCCTATTTGCAGATTTTTACTTTCATCAAGATAAGAAACATCGCGAACAACCAAGTAGTCGCTATCAATAGATAAAGCGTACCCTTTTTCGAGCAATTGCTTAATATCCGGATTATGTTCGGCCAACGTATTCAGCATTTAATCTTTAAGATTGTCCAGTGTGTTTTACTTTGAAGATCATCCCATCTTTTACTTTAACAGAACCACCAGGTGATAAGATGCCTTCCGGCTTTTCTCCCTGGCCTCTTTCATACGTTACCGAATACGTCCTTTCGGGATGCTGCGGGAAGTCGGGGAAAGCTAATGTTACTACTTCATTGTAAGTAATCTCATTTTTTTCCTCCTCATGTGGAGTGCCGTTTACGATGATCGTAACTTTCTTACGATCTTTTTCTTCTTCTTTTTTCATGTTTAGAATTATTTATCGCACAAATATATGTATAAAAGATGAAATGTAAAGTTTTGCAAAATATATATTATGTAAGGTTTAACAAACTGTTTGTGATATTCAACATCTTTATTATATTTGCATAGTTTACTATTATAAATGATTCAAGCAGAGCAAAGTAAATTTTATACGATCCTGGGTTCTCGCATTAGAGAAGCAAGAATTACGGCAAAGCTAAAACAGGAAACCTTTGCAACCTTTTTAAGTCTTTCACGCGCCTCCATTGTAAATATTGAAAAAGGAAGACAACACCCACCCATCCATTTACTTTGGGATATTGCCAAAGTATTAAACATTCCAGTAGTTGATTTACTCCCACAATTTGAAGTAGGAGAAAAAGTTAGTCCGCAATGGAAAAAAATTATCGCCAAAGAATCTACTAATAAGGAAACCAAGGAAAAGCTTCTCGGTTTTATAGAGGAAATACAATCTAAAACAATATAACCATGTTAAACAAAAGGATTGAGAAAATCACAATACAAATTTTAGATGAATATAAAATTAATGAATTGCCCGTCCCTGTTAATGAAATTGCAATTAAACGTGGATTGGAAATTAAAGCGTATGATTTAGGAGAGGATGTTTCGGGAGTATTGGTTATTAAAGATGGATTAGGATTTATTGGATACAATCCCACTGAATCAAAGGTGAGACAACGATTTACTATCGCGCATGAATTAGGTCATTATGAGCTTCACAACAAGCAAAATGAAAGTGCTTTATTTGTTGATAAGCAATTTAAAGTTGAATTTAGAAATCAGGATTCTTCAACCGGAGAAATGAGTCGAGAACGTGAAGCTAACGCTTTTGCAGCGGCAATTTTAATGCCTGAGAAGCTTTTGGTTAAAGAAATAAAGAATCATCATTTTGAGCTTAGCGATGACGATAACCTTCAGGAATTAGCAAAACTCTTTAACGTGAGTGTATCAGCGATGACCTTTCGTTTAATGAATTTAAAACTTTTAAGTCAGTATTAATTGTGATCCTGGTGTAATCTCGGAAGCATGATCTAATGGCGTAATTCTATTATTAAAAATGTCAATGAATGAATCACGCGCCAGGCTCCGATCTTTACTAAAAGCATCAGTCCTTTTGCAGTATTTCTGAAAGCATATCTCGACCTCCTGCCTAAACTCTTCCGGTGGGATAGATTGATAGAACGACTTTATGTGATTTTTAATCTTTTCGATCTCTTCTTCTTTCAACAGGTATCTATGCCAGATCATCCGGTAAGAATATTCCCACGACAGCTCAACATATTTTCTGATAGCTGCGGGGTGTACTTTAAAAATTGCCTCCATAAAATGTCATCTCCTGTCCGGGAATTCCAAATGTTTCAAAAATCAGTTGTACTTGTCTGATGTTATAATAACCGGAAACACGTTTTCCTAAATCTTCAGAAATTGTTTTTAGCCAGTTTTTTAAAACATGCCAGCTTACACCGTATAAAATATATAATTCCTTCATTGTATAAGGCCTTATTTTTATTGCTCGCGAATATTCTGAATTATCCATTCGTTTCAAGGGTCTCAGGGTTGCTTTTTCTTTTCCTCATAGATTCTCCTTTTAATTCAAGCCGGTGCGATTGATGAACAATTCGATCCAGGATCGCATCGGCCATTGTTTGATCGCCAATGATCTCATACCATTTACTCACCGGAATTTGTGATGTGACTATCGTAGAGTTTTTCCCATGTCGATCTTCAATTATTTCCATGAGCATAGCGCGCCCTGCGGCATCAAACGGTTGAATGCCGAAATCATCCAAGATCAAAAGATTGTGCCGTTCAATTTTAGCTACCTCTTTTATATATGATCCGTCCGCCTTCGCAATTTTAAGTTTTGCAATTAGTTTCGCGGTGTTATGATAAAGCACTTTATATCCCAAGCTGCAAGCCTGGTGTCCAATAGCAGAGGCAATGTAGCTTTTGCCAATTCCGGTACTGCCCGTAATAAGGATGTTCTCGAACTTGCTAATAAAAGAACAATCTCCAAATCTCATCAGTTGATTTTTATCAAAATTTCTTTCTGTTTGAAAATTGAGTTCCTCCATTGAAGCCTTGTATCGAAACCTTGCATTTTTAAGCTGGCGCTCTATTCCTCTGTTCTTTCGATCATCCCATTCCGATTCAATCAGATTCGAGATCATTTCATCTGCCGTGTAGTTTTCAGTCTTACCTGATTCAATACTTGTTTTGAATGTTCTAAACATTCCGAAGAATTTCATCTTCCGCATTTTTTCTAAAGTTGCTGCGTTCATTTTTTTGTTTTTTTATGGTTATTTATAATAGTCCCCACCACGAATATTTTCATGAGCAGGCATTTGTTTTTCTTCTGTTTTTTCCTCGTCAACCTGGTCTAATCCTTTTTCCAGTATCTTTTGGATGCTGTTGTAATCATAGCAGTCATAGCTCATCGCACGTTGACATGCCTTTGTCAATCGTTCATTTCCTGCTTTCTTTGCAAAATTTAAAACTCCGAGGCAAACACGATAAGCCTTTTCAGGATGGTGATTTTTATTAAGGATCTTTATGATGTAAAGTTTCACGTCTTTGTGAATGTCTTCCGCCAAAGTCATAAATTTTTCAGGTGATAGCTCACTTACAAATCGGTGCTTAGGATCTAAATGTTCTTTATCAGTTGTATAATTGTATGCTGTTTTCAAACGCTTATGTAGTGCGATCCGTTCGTAATTATAAAATACTTCAACATTATATCGAGTGTACATCACCTTCACCTTTTTCCCAATGAAACGATAAGGGACGCTGTAATAATGCTTGTCTGCCGTTAGAGCTACATGGCCATGTGTTGCAACCGTAGCATAGAGTTGCTTTTTAAATTCATAACGTAATGTTGGTAATGGAAGCAACGTTTGTCGTTCGATCTCTTCAAATTTTTGCCTCCTCGTAAAATCTCTTCCTGTTAAAAGTTGGTTGTTGTGTTCTTCCAATGCAAGCCATATCGCCTGATTTATTTCATCAATGGAATAAAATTTCTGATCGCGTATTTTCGCGTAGATCCTTGTGTAAATAATGTTGATCGCAATTTCAACCAGGGCTTTATCTTTTGGTTTATAAACCCTGGCTGGTAAAATGGTCGTATTATAATGTTCTGCAAAATCAGCGAAGGTTTCATTTATTGTCGGTTCGTACTTATGGCTTTTTGTTACCGCAGATCGTAAATTGTCGGGAACAATAGCAGCCGGAACTCCACCGTAATAATGCAGCGCATCTTCACAGGCCGGAATAAAATCTTCTTTCTTTTGGCTCATCACCGCTTGCACATAGGTGAGTTGACTTGCTCCCAGGATTGCTACAAATACTTCCACCTGTTTTACTTCTCCGGTTTGCCTATCTGTGAAAGCTAATTTTTCTCCTGCAAAATCTATATAAAGTTTGTCGCCAGCTTTATGTTCTTTTCGCATTGATGGGGTTATGCGCGATTTCCACCGGAATAAGTGGCGTTTAAAATGACTTTGACTAACTCCATCTGGATGCTTTATTATATATTCTTCCCATAGAAGCTGAATTGTTACTCCCTTTTTCCTGAGTTCCCGATCTACTAAAGGAAAATATTTAAGTAATACTTGCATTTTTTCGCTAACAGGTTCTTGCTGAATCGCAAAAAGATCTTCAAGATCCTTATCGTTTAGTTCATTGATCTCAGCAAAGCTTAACCCCCCTGCTTTAAACATCTCGATATACTTTTTTAAAACATTACGCGGTATTCCGGTCTGAACGATGATCTCAGCCTGTGTTTGATTTTGCGTATGTAGTCGCAGAATATGTCGGATGTTGCACATTTTTATTCTTTTCTGCTGCAAAGGAATAAAAGCCCAAAAAGCTGATGGCCGGATTTGGATGAAAAAGGCATAAAACTGCCCGAAAAAGACGAATTAGGCGGGAAAACTGTTAGTATTAAGTCGTATTTACAAGGGAAAATTCAATGGCGAGGAGCGTTATAATTACCTAATTATCAATTATATATAACCTAATAGAGTGTTGTACACCTAATTAGCTTTAAATCAGATTGTTTATATTGAAAATAGCATTATATTTGATTATGTTTTAGTTGAACATAAGGGGCAATAATTACCCCTTATCTTAAGTCAAAATATAATGGCCAGAACATATCATTCAATCAATTTAACCGAAGCTCAACAAGAGTTTATCCGCCTTTTAGACGCGGATGAGGTTGACATTTTTTCAATCGCCAACATCGAAAAATTGCTCAACAAAAAATTTCCCTTGTTAAACGAGATCATTGAAAATCTTGTAGAAAAAGAATTTTTAGCAAGAATTGAAAAAGGAAAATATTGCCGCACTAATTTCAAAAACGAATTGGTTATCGGCTGTAATCTCGTAAAGGAAGGTTGTGTGGCGTATTGGTCGGCATTAAATAAACATGGATTAACCGAACAATTTCCAAACACCGTTTTTATTCAAACTACCAAGCAAAAGGCTTCAAAAACAGTTTTTGGTGTTAAGTATCATTTTGTTCGAGTTCCTATATCAAAGCACACAGGCACGATAAATCAAGGATTTGGTAATCACCGTTACCCAATCACTGATATTGAAAAAACAATAGTTGACTGCTTTGATCTGCCTGAGCACTCAGGTGGATATGCTGAATTGATTAGGGCTTTCGACCAGGCGCAATTAAGTGCAGAAAAAATGATTAAATACTGCGAAGCAATCCATAATATTGCTGCTACTAAACGCATGGGATTTTTAGCCGAGCTACTTAATAAAAAGGGCCTAAAAACATTTGTACGTTTTGCACAAACTCAAATAAATGAAGCTTACAATTTGTTTGATGCCCAGGGAGCAGATAAAGGTGAATTTGTGAATGAGTGGCGTTTGCGTTTAAATATAAACAGAGAAGAAATTTTAGACATCTGTAATAAAGTATATTAATGATTTTACAAAGAGAAATTGCGACAATAGCAGAAACCAAGCGCGTATCGAAAAGTACCATCGACAAAGATTGGGCGCTCGGTCATTTTATTGCCGCTATTTATTCTGAGCCGGAATTAAAAGAAGTATTGATCTTCAAAGGAGGAACGTGCCTGAAAAAATGTTATTTCCCTGACTATCGTTTTTCAGAGGATCTTGATTTTACCGCACGAAAAAAAGAATTTGAATTAACTAAAAAACACGTTCAAAATATTTGCGCTCATGTTTTTGAAAAGGCTGAACTGCTTACTAACATTGAATCTATTCGGCCCTTAAAATTTAAGGATGAGTTAGTAGGTTATGAAGCGGTGATAAAATTCTGGGGATCGGATCATCCAAAAAATGAAACACCACCTGCACCGGATCGCTGGCAAACAAAAATTAAAATCGAAATTATTCTTTATGAGCTGATGCTATTTGATGAGGCGCATAAGGAAGTTTTGCATACCTATTCAGATGGAATCGCATTAGATCCTAAAGCGGTTCCTTGCTATGCTATTGAGGAAGTGTTAGCAGAAAAGATAAGGGCATTGATACAAAGATCATATACTGCTCCGCGCGATTTTTATGATATATGGTATTTACAAAAGCAGTACAAAGATCTTGATTTTAAAAAAATCGTGGAGGCATTTCATAAAAAGATGAAGTTTAAAAATCTTGAATTTACAGGCATTGACCAGTTAATTAATGAGGATAACGATAAATCATTAAGGGCGAGCTGGAAGAACAGCTTGGCTCACCAAATACAGTCAGAAGCCCTGCCGGAATATGATACAGTTAAAAAAGAATTATCAGAATTGTTTAATAAAATATTTAGTAAATAAACCACTTATAGAATTATGACACAGAAACAACTTGAAGAACATTTATGGGGGGCCGCGAATATTTTACGCGGGATGATTGATGCTGCCGATTTTAAACAATACATCTTTCCTTTATTATTTTTTAAACGGATAAGCGATGTATGGGAAGAAGAATACCAGGAAGCGTTAAAGGAAGGTGATGGAGATTTAAGTTATGCTGAATTTGTGTAAATTCCGGGCAAAGAGCCCCCACTTTTCCGCATGAAAGAGCCCCCTCATTTTGAACTACCATTTTTAGTATAATCTAATTCTGTTTTGCATTGTTTAGCTA
>JACDDR010000013.1:24065-50289 GCA_013816895.1 Bacteroidota bacterium | reverse complement strand
GAATGAATGTTTTAGATCTTAGCAAGTACGGAAAACCATTCGCCATCTTTGTTCCGGACACTGTTGCCGCTAAACTCGAAGTTGTTCAGCAAACCTATGGCGCTCTCGATATCAAAGTTGGAAAGAGTTTTGCTGTAAGCATCAACGAACAGGCTGCCGATATTGAATTAAGGAAAAAAGACCTTAAAGACGATGAAGTAAATAAATTTAAAAGCTTTTCTACCGAAGAGCCTAATTCAATTTTATGGGAAAGTGAAATAGCGGGTAAGCCGGAATACCACTTTATTATTAATCAGAAAGTGGGTACAACTGACTATAGCATTGAAGACATCAGAAATACAGATGCTGAACCATTCGGCAAAGAGGCGATTCAAAAAATGTATGATAGTGCCAAGAACATTAAGGAAATCAAAAAAGCACCGAGCGCATAAGAATCCTCTAAACCTCTTAAAAAAAGCCATTGGTTCTGCCTTTGGCTTTTTTTATGCAAACACCGCTATTAACAATTACACGCGAATTATTAACAGCGGCGTAAACCTATAAAGTTTTTTCCAATATTTGCCTGATTCAAAATAACGATTATGTCAGAAGACTTAGAAAAAAATGATAGAGGCGATTTGTTCTCTAAATCTGTAAGGGCAGGAAAACGCACCTACTTCTTTGATGTTAAAAGCACAAAGGGTAACGATTACTATTTAACCATTACCGAAAGTAAAAAGCGTTTTGGGCCGGATGGCAAATTCTTTTACGAAAAACATAAAATCTTTTTATATAAAGAAGACTTTGAGAAATTTACGGAAGGTCTTAACGAAGCAGTTCTTCACATCCGCGAAAATGCCCCGGTGATTGAGGAGAGTCCGGAAATAGACGTTGCTTCTTCCGCATCCTCCAGTTCAGACGTTAGTTTTGAAGACCTGGGAAATTAAGTGCAATTATAATACAAAGATGAAGGCGGTCAGTTGATCGCCTTTTTTTATTGCAGGACTTTTTTCGCTTCAGGCAAAATCAAAGTTTCCCAAAGTGCATATTCTTTGGCGGAAGGATGTAGCCCGTCTTCAGCAACCAGGGTTTTATCGTCTTTCATTTTTTTAGAAAGCTCAAAAACATCCCCCACTGTTAAATTTCTTTTTTTTCCTTCTTCCTTGATAATAGTATTAAACTCACTTATGCCCTTGCTGATATCTCTTCCCTGGCTGTAGCTGTTCCCAACCTTTGTTACCCCAAAATCAGGAATCGTGATCAAAAGAATTTTTGTTTTTACAGGTAGTTGTTTTTCCACCTCATCCAAAATTAAAATAAGGTTAGTCTTAAAAGTTGTGGCAGGCACATGTCTTACCCAATCGTTCACACCTATCAATAGAGTTACAAAGTCGGGCTTCAACTTTTTTACCAGTGGTAGTTCTTTATCAATAAGATCCTGCGTACTGAAACCATTCCTGGCTGGATTATCAAGTAAAGTAACCTGATAGCCTGACGTATTTAAATGTTGTGTCAACAGCTGCGGCCACGAATCCTTTACCGTTGCTCCGGTACAAATAGTGTAAGAATCTCCCAAAGGAAGATACCTCACCTTTTTTTCTTTTTGTACAAATGATCCCATGGCAAGTATTATTCCTCCAAACACCAGGTATTGTTTACACTTATGCATTTCTGTTATCTTCATATGAACATTTCTTTTCCTAAATTTAGCACATAAATCTCTCAGTGAAAAAAATTGCTCTTATTGATAATTACGATAGCTTTACTTATAATCTGGTTCACCTGGTTGAAAAAGTAAGTACTGCGCAGGTTCAGGTATTTTTAAACGACAAAGTTGATCTTCAAACACTTTCCGCTTTTGATTCTTTTATTCTTTCTCCTGGACCAGGGTTGCCAAAGGATGCAGGAATAATGCCTTTACTCCTGGAAAAATTTGCCACCCAAAAAAATATATTTGGCGTTTGTCTGGGGATGCAGGCAATAAGCGAGCGTTTCGGCGGGCATCTGAAAAATCTTGATACGGTTATTCACGGAAGAGCCACAAACGTAAAGCATAGCGCAAATGATTTTCTCTTTAAAGATATTCCTGTTAACTTTACTGCTGGACGATATCACAGCTGGGGGCTAGATACTAAAAACCCTGGCAAAAATATCGAGATTACAGCCCTCGATGACAACAATGAAATAATGGCCATCAAACATTCACTATATAATATTCGAGGTGTACAGTTTCACCCCGAAAGTATTCTGAGTGAATTTGGTGAAGTGTTACTTAAAAACTGGACAGACAATTTATAATGGCTTCTTCTCTCAAAAACCCAAACGTGTTTATTGGCCCCCGTCAGGGCGCTGCATTAAATGCATTTCTGAAAAAAAATAAATATTCATCCATTTTTATTATTTGCGACAGCAATACCCTGAAGCATTGCCTGAGTCCGCTTGTTTTAAGTTGCATTTCTTTAAAGGAAGCCGAAGTAATAGAGCTGGAGCCTGGCGAGGACAGTAAACACATTGAAGTGCTTGGCAGCATCTGGCAAACATTAACCGATTTTGGAGCGGATAAAAAAAGTCTGATAATCAATCTTGGTGGTGGTGTTGTGTCGGACATCGGCGGTTTTGCAGCCTCCACATACAAGAGAGGAATCGATTACATTAACATTCCCACTACCTTATTAGCCATCGCAGATGCGAGTGTAGGGGGTAAAACCGGGATTAATTTTTCCGGAATTAAAAATCTATTGGGGACAATCACTCAGCCAAAGGCGGTATTTGTAGATGCTCTCTTTTTAAAGACACTTCCCACACGCCACATTATTAATGGTTTTGCTGAAATTATTAAAATTGCCCTGGTGCAGGACAAGAAATTTTTTACGGCCATTTCGCACCTTAAAATAAACTCAAACTATAACAACGCAGCTGTAATAAAAAAGGCCATCAGTCTAAAAACCGGTGTAATAAAAAAAGATCCTAACGAAAAAAGCCTCCGGAAAATTTTGAATTTCGGGCACACCATCGGACACGCTGTTGAAAGCCTGTTTCTTGAAAAAGAATATTCACTGCTGCATGGAGAAGCCATCGCTATAGGAATGATCGTGGAAAGTTATCTTTGTTTAACTCTGAAAAGGATAACAAAGACGGAATTTAATCTTATCCATAAAAGTCTCGCAGTTAATTTTAAGTTTTACAAAATACCGGCGGAAGACCTTGCGCGTTTTGTTGAATATCTTAGTCAGGATAAGAAAAACATCAATAAAACGTATCTCTTTGCCTTGCTTAAAGGCATTGGTAAATGCGACCCACAGGTTAAGGTGAGCAGGGCACAAACAGGTAAAGCGCTTGCATATTACAATTCAAAAATTGCGAATGCATCTTAATTACAAGGCTGATATAACTTCTGCAACCATTCGTCTTCCGGGCTCCAAAAGCATTAGCAACCGCTGCATTGTATTAAAAGAAGTTCTGGGGTTAGACGTCCCATTACAAAATCTTTCATCCGCACAGGATACATCAGACCTTTTAAAGGCTATGCAACAGTTGCGTGAAAAAAAAGACAACGTAATTGATATCGGTCATGCCGGTACCGATATGCGTTTTCTCACTTCCTTGCTTTCTGTTAAAAAAGGGGAATGGATCCTTACCGGCTCAGACAGAATGAAGCAGCGCCCGATCGGAGAATTGGTCACCGCCTTAAAATCACTGGGCGCGGAAATCACATACCTCGAAAAAGAAGGATTTCCTCCCCTTAAAATTATTGGAAAAGAACTTGAAGGTGGGAAGGTTTCAGTTAAAGCAGACATCAGTAGCCAGTTCGTTTCTGCTTTGTTGCTTATTGGTCCGGCCTTAAAAAATGGAATCGAGATTACTTTGTCAGGACAAATTGTTTCCTGGCCATACATATTAATGACCATGGATCTTCTCAGCGAGTTCGGCGTCAAAGTTTCTTCAGTCAATCAAACGCTGATTGTTCGTCCGGGCACTTTACCGGAGAGTTTACATTTGACCGACTATTTTATTGAATCTGATTGGTCGGCGGCTTCTTATTGGTATAGCCTTGTCGCAATGGGTTCCTTTAGCGAAATCCGTTTAATCGGTTTATCACAAAAATCTTCACAGGGCGATTCTATTCTAATTAAATTATTCCGTTCATTGGGCGTCATTTCACGTTTTGAAAACAACTGCCTGGTACTTTCTAAATCACCAGAACTAGTCTCCTTTTTCGAATATGATTTTTCTGATTGTCCTGACATTGCACAAACAATCGCCGTAACCTGTTTTGGTTTAAACATTAACTGCAAACTTACAGGACTCTCTACTTTAAAACATAAAGAAACAGATCGTTTATTCGCATTAAAAACAGAACTTGAAAAATTTGGGGCAAACGTAATTACCACCGCGGATTCCCTCGAACTAATCAATAGTATTGAACCCCGGGAAACAAAAAATATCTTTATCAATACATACGACGATCACCGCATGGCAATGAGCTTTGCGCCTTTAGCATTAAGATATAAAGACCTGCAAATAGAGAATCCGTCCGTTGTAAAAAAATCTTACCCGGAATTCTGGACCGATTTAAAAACAATAGGCATTTCTGAATAGAATCAGTTCTGTTTATTTTCTCTATCTTTAATTAAAATAAAAAGCTATGGATCGCAGAAATTTTATGCAAAAAAGTGGGGCCGTATCTTTAACAGGACTTGCTTTTCTTTCCTCAATTAATAAAAGTTTTGCTTCCTCTTTTGAAAAACAGCTTAACAGACTTGAAAACATGAGTCCCGAATCCGGGGCATCGGATGATGATTTCTGGAACTGGATCCGCGAAAGTTTTACGGTATCTCCAAATCTCATCAACCTGAACAATGGCGGGGTGAGCCCTCAGCCAAAGGTGGTACAGGATGCGCATATACGTTATTATCAATACAGCAATGAGGCGCCCAGTTATTATATGTGGCGGATTCTGGATGCAGGCCGTGAAGCTTTACGAAGCAAGCTGGCCGATTTAGCGGGAGTTAGTCCTGAAGAAATTGCAATCAACCGTAATGCGACAGAAGGATTGAACACCATTATTTTTGGCCTTAACTTAAAAGCGGGCGATGAAGTTGTATTAAGCACCTTTGATTACCCTAATATGAAAAACGCCTGGCTGCAAAGAGAAAAGCGCGACGGTATTAAATTAAACTGGATCACTATTCCGCAACCCCTGGAAGACGATAACGCAATAGTTGATCTTTACAGAAAAGCAATAACTCCAAAAACAAAAATCGTTCATATTACGCATTTAATAAACTGGACAGGTAATATTGTACCCGTAAAATTAATTGCGGACATGGCACACAGTAAGGGATGTGAAGTAATTGTTGATGCGGCGCATTCCTTTGGTCACATCGACTTTAAAATAGAAGATACCGGGGCCGACTATTTTGCTACATCATTGCATAAGTGGTTATGCGCGCCTTTCGGCAGTGGCCTTATGTACATTAAAAAAGATAAGATCAAAAATGTATGGGCCTTACTTTCAGCAGTAGAACCTGATGGGGGCGACATTAAGAAATTCGAGAACCTGGGTACGCGCTCATTCGCAAGTGAAATGGCAATTGGCGCGGCCGTAGATTTCCATAACGTGATAGGGGCAAAAAGAAAAGAAGACCGTCTCCGCTATTTAAAAAATTATTGGGTTGATAAAACAAAAGACCTACCCAAAGTACAACTGTTCACTTCCTTAAAGCATAATTATTCCTGTGCTTTAACCTGCATGGGATTTGAAGGATGGAAGGCACAGGAACTCGATGCATATCTTTATGAAAAACACAAAGTCCATGTAGTATCTATTGTTCATGAAAAAGTAAACGGTGTAAGAATTACTCCGAATGTTTACACATCTACAAAGGACCTGGATGTGCTTGTAAAAGGCCTTACCAACTTCTCAAAACAAACCCCGCCTCAGAAATAAGTAATTAATGAGAGTGATCTGCTATTTCATATTTCTTTCATTCAGTTTCACTGTTTTTTCACAGAACAAGCAGGTTGTTTTTACTCCGAAAGCGCCCAAGCCTATTGGCCCTTATAGCCAGGGCATTTTAACGGGGAATACGTTGTATGTTGCCGGACAATTGGGAATTAAACCCGACGGCAGTCTTGATTCCACTTCGATAGAAACTGAAACAACGCTGGTTTTAGAAAACATTAAAGCGATTATGGAAGCTGCAAAAATGAATCTTAAAAATGTCGCGAAAGCAACCGTGTATATGACCGATTTAAGAAACTTTAAAAAGATGAACGACATTTACGCAACTTATTTTCCAGAGAATCCCCCAGCCCGCGAAACCGTGGAGGTTAAAGCTCTTGCCAGAGGCGCGCACATCGAGATTTCAGTGATAGCAGTCAGGTAAGCACTTTTTGAAAACCTCTAATTTTAGAGTACATTTGCCCGCACATCAATGGCATTTTTCGGAAATAAAAGTTCAGTCGCACCCACTGCAGAAATGTCGTTTCTACAGCACCTCGAGGCATTCCGTTGGCATTTGGTGCGAAGTGCCGCTGTTATAGTAGTGTTTGCCGTTACAATTTTTTGTCTCCCTGAATTTTTTGTTGATACCGTTCTGTTAGGTCCAATCGAGCAGGATTTTATTTCGTATCGTGCTTTGTGCGCGCTGGGACATAAAATAGGTGCGGGCGATGTGATGTGTATGACTGTAAAACATGTTGAACTCCAAACGCTGGGAATCTCCGAACAATTCTTTACGCACATGAGTTTTGCCTTTATGGGGGGCTTAATCCTCGCCTTCCCTTTCATTCTTTGGGAACTCTGGAAATTTGTACGGCCCGCACTGAAGGATAAAGAAATGGGGCCGGTTAAAGTGTTTATTGTTATTGCTTCCTTTTTATTTCTTATTGGGATTGCTTTTGGTTATTTTATCATGTTTCCCATGTCCTATAATTTCCTGATCAACTATCAGATGTCTTCCAAAATTATCACAAATCAAACGCTTGACGATTATACGTCTTTTATTTACACGCTTACCCTTGTGTCGGGAGTGATCTTTGAAATGCCGGTTCTTGTTTATTTTTTAACACGCATGACCTTGCTAACCCCTCAGTTTATGCGTAAATACCGTAAGCATGCCGTGGTTGTTATATTAATTGCAAGTGCTATTATTACACCTAGCCCCGACGTAACTTCACAAATGGTGGTGGCTATTCCGATGTATTTTTTATATGAGGTTAGCGTGTTTATATCCGTATGGACTATTAAAAAATATAAGTTAAATCAACTTTAAAGATTCAAAAATTAAGTGTACGCATCCGGAGCATTTTATCTCTGACTTTAAAAATCAAACCATGAAAAATCAAGTACAGGAATTCAACGACTATCGTGCAAAAATGAACGAAGTAATTTTAGGAAAAGACAATCTGGTTATTAAACGATTGTTTAACCTTGATACCCAAACTTACTCAGAAGGTGTTCTGCCCATTAAAACCAAAGAATTACTTGGTCTTGTGGCCAGCATGGTTTTACGCTGTGATGACTGCATAAAATATCACCTTTTAAAGTGCCATGAGCAAAAGTGTACCACCGAAGAAATCTATGAGGTTTTTGCTGTAGCAAATATTGTAGGCGGAACCATTGTTATACCACACACGCGGCGGGGCGCAGAGTTCTGGGAAGAGCTCATGAATTCCTGACCTTTCGGTTTTTACCCGGCATATTTTTTGCTTAATAAGTGTATGATTCCACAAGGATCATCGCGTTATTGTGCTTATTCAATTTACAAATAAAGGCATTTACTGTAAGCAGGCTGGGGTCTATATTGACCCCTGGATGCCGGTGGACAAAGCCATCATCACGCATGCACATTCAGATCACGCGCGGGTGGGAAGCAAAACGTATCTCGCACATAATGATTCTGCCTCGATCTTGAAATACAGGCTTGGAGATATTTCTCTTCAAACCCTCGCTTACCACGAAACCGCCGACATAAATGGCGTGAAAATTTCACTGCATCCGGCAGGACATATCATTGGGTCCGCGCAGGTTCGTTTAGAATACAAAGGAGAAATTTGGGTGGTGTCAGGAGATTACAAAGTAAAAACGGATGAATATACCATTCCTTTCGAACCGGTAAAATGCCAGCACTTCATTACAGAATCAACCTTTGGATTACCGATCTATGATTTTCCTGAATCGTACACGGTAAATAAAAGCCTGAACGATTGGGTGAAAAAAAATGCATTCGAAGGTTTTAATTCTGTAATAATTGGGTATGCTCTTGGCAAAGCACAACGCATTCTTACGGCGCTGGAAACAGACCTTCCCGTCCTTCTTCACTCTACTATTTATAACACTAACCAGGCATTAGGTTTTGATAATTCGCGCTACATGAAATTCACACCCGACTTTAAAAAGGAGCAACTGAATCCGGGGATTGTTCTCGCAACAGCAACTGCTCTTGGTTCCCCATGGATGAAGCGTTTTGAGCCCTACAAACTTGGAATTTGCAGCGGCTGGATGCAATTGCGTGGCGCAAGAAGAAGACGGAATGCAGACATGGGTTTTGTAATGAGTGATCATGCGGACTGGCAGGGACTAAACCAAGCTGTAAAAGCTACCGGTGCCGAAAACGTTTATGTCACTCACGGATACAAATCTGTTTTTTCTAAATGGCTGCGGGAAGAATTAAAATTGAACTCCACCGAAGTGGAAACCTTGTTTGAAGGCGAAGGAATAGAAAATGAGACGACCGAAGTAAATCCTGAAGAGAGTCCAAATTCATGAAAGCCTTTACCGAGCTATACGCGGCCCTTGATCAAACCACGAAAACAAACGCGAAGATCAGCGCTATGGCGGAATATTTTTCTACCGCAGAACCTATAGATTCTATCTGGGCTATTGCTTTGTTAACTGGCAGAAGGCCTAAACGTCCCATTAACACCAATTATTTAAAAACATGGGCAAACGATCTTGCGGGTATTCCTTTCTGGTTATTCGAAGAATCTTATGCTGTAGTTGGTGACCTTGCAGAAACTATAAGTTTATTAATTCCCACGACACAGAAAATATCTTCAGTTTCTTTAAACAAAATAATGAATGAGGTTCTTACTATTTATAATAAAACAGAATCGGAGAAAAAAGAATGGCTCCTCTCTTATTGGGAGGTTTTATCAAAAGATGAGTTGTTTGTATTTAATAAATTAATCACAGGCAGCTTCCGTGTTGGCGCATCGCAACAACTAGTTTTTAAAGCGCTCGCAAAAACCCACAAGCTCGATGAAAAACTAATCGCGCACAAATTAATGGGAAGCTGGTTGCCTCAGGAAACCAAACTAAAGAATTTATTGTTTGACGGGAACAATTCCTTCGATCATTCAAGGCCATATCCTTTTTACCTGGCGTATCAACTCGATGTCCCTTTCGATGACTTAGGAGACATAAACGACTGGCAGATTGAAAGAAAATACGATGGAATTCGTGGACAAATAATTATCCGCAACAACGAAATTCATATCTGGAGCAGAGGAGAAGACCTAATGACCGAGAAGTTTCCCGAATTTAATTCACTCAAAAACAGTATTCCAAACGGAACTGTTATTGATGGCGAAATTCTTCCCTTTAAAGACGGAAAAATAATGTCGTTCAACGAAATGCAAAAACGTATCGGCCGAAAGAATGTTTCCAAAAAAATATTGAACGATGTACCACTCTGCATGATGTGTTACGACCTGTTGGAGTTAAATGGAGAAGACCTGAGAAATGAGCCGATGAAAATTCGCAGAGAGAAGCTTGAAAAATTAATTGAGCGGTACCCTACAGATTATTTAAAGCTTTCTCCCTTACAATACTGCAACTCATGGGATCAACTCGATGAAATCAGAAAACTTTCGAAAACTGAAGGTTGTGAAGGCGTCATGCTGAAACAAAAAAACAGTGTGTACGAAACCGGACGGCGTCGCGGTAAATGGTGGAAATGGAAAGTAGACCCTCTAACTGTAGACGCAGTTTTAATCTACGCTCAAGCCGGGCATGGGCGCAGGGCGAATTTGTATACCGATTACACCTTTGCTGTAAAAGACGGGGATATGTTGCTCCCCTTTACAAAAGCATACAGTGGGCTAACTGATAAAGAGTTGGCGGAAGTTGATTCGTGGATAAAACGAAATACTGTTGAAAAATTTGGTCCTGTAAGAAGCGTAAAACCTGAACTGGTTTTTGAGATCGCCTTTGAAGGAATTAATGCTTCAACGCGACACAAAAGTGGTGTAGCGGTTCGATTCCCAAGAATTTTACGGTGGAGAAAGGATAAACATAAAGATGAGATTAATACAAAAGATGACCTGCTTCAACTCTTAAAAGCTATTTAATTCTTACATGGATATTCCCGCTAAATGGTTTAAACAAAAAAAATGGAAAGCATTCCCTTTCCAGAAAAAAACCTGGCAGGCAATGTCTGAAAATAAAAGCGGTTTGTTGAATTCACCTACCGGAAGCGGAAAAACTTATGCGCTGTGGTTTGGCGTGTTACACAATTATTATAAAAAATTTAAGCGGCCTCCAAAACAAAAACAGCTTCATTGTCTTTGGATAACTCCGTTGCGCGCTTTATCAAAGGAAATTCTGTTAGCCACCCAACAGGTTTCAAAAGATCTTGAACTGGATTACACCATTGCCTTACGAACGGGCGACACTTCGGTAACCGAGCGGGCCAAACAACGGAAAAAAAGTCCAAATGCACTTATCACCACACCTGAAAGCATTCATATACTTCTGGCCTCAAAAGAATACGACAAGTTTTTTTCAGGCCTCGAATTTATTATTGTGGACGAATGGCATGAGCTGATGGGCAGTAAACGCGGCGTGCAGATTGAACTCGCGTTGTCGAGATTAAAAGCGCTTAACCCGGAACTAAAGATCTGGGGCATCTCAGCAACCATTGGTAATCTTGAAGAAGCAAAAGACATCCTGCTTGGAAAAAAAGGCTCCGAATCATCCATCATAAAAGCAGACCTTGATAAACAAATTAGCATTGAAACCATTTATCCCGATGTGATAGAAAAATTCTCCTGGGTGGGACATTTGGGAATTCAGCTTCTTCCAAAAATAATTCCGATCGTTGAAGCAAGTAATTCTACTTTGATTTTTGTTAACGTGCGTTCGCAAGCCGAGATTTGGTACCAGAAACTTTTGGAAGCCGCTCCTCATCTTGCAGGGCGGATTGCGGTGCACCATGGTTCATTAAGTGAAAATATCCGCAAATGGGTGGAAGATAACTTACATGAAGGAAATTTGAAAGCCGTGGTTTGTACTTCCAGTCTTGATCTTGGCGTTGACTTCCGATCCGTAGATACTGTAATACAAGTTGGCTCTTCCAAAGGCATTGCGCGGTTCATTCAAAGGGCCGGAAGAAGCGGACATTACCCGGGCGCATTAAGTCGCAGTTATTTTGTCCCTACTAATTCCTTGGAGATCATTGAAGGTAGCGCACTAAAAGCCGCTATTGCTGACCATCTTGTTGAGCAACGTATTCCATATGTAAGATCCTTCGATGTACTCGTTCAATATCTTGTTACCCTCGCCGTTTCCAATGGCTTTCCTGCTGAGGAAATATTTAAAGAAGTAAAAGGCACACACTGTTTCGAAAGTATTACACAGGAAGAGTTCACCTGGTGTCTTCAGTTTATCACTAACGGAGGAACTTCCTTAAAGGCTTATAGCGATTATCATAAAGTGGTGGTGGAAAATGGAATTTATAAAGTCACTAACAAATCCATTGCCATGCGACACCGTTTAAGTATCGGTACAATTGTAAGTGACAGTATGATGTCGGTAAAATTCATGGGCGGAAAAAAGATCGGCGTGGTGGAAGAATGGTTTATTTCACAATTAAAACCCGGCGATTCATTTTGGTTTGGCGGAAAAAATCTTGAAGTTGTTTCGGTGAAAGATATGGAAGTGAGGGTTCGTAGCAGCAAAAAGAAGACAGGAAAAGCCCCGGCATTCCTGGGAGGCCGGTTGCCTCTTTCTTCCCAGCTCTCCCAGAGTATCCGGCTACAGTTAAACGACTTTAAAAATAATGATATCCACTATGAAGAATTAAGACAGCTGGCGCCGCTTCTTGATCTCCAGCAAAAAGTATCGCACCTTCCCGGGAAAGATGAATTATTAATCGAACAATTTAAAACGCGTGATGGTTATCACACCTTCGTTTATCCTTTTGAAGGAAGATTTGTACATGAAGGAATGGCTGCCATTCTTGCCTATCGCATTGGCTTACTGGAACCGTTTACCTTTTCAATCGGCATGAACGATTACGGGTTCGAACTTTTAAGCGATAAACCTCTTAACATGGAAATGGTTATTGATAATAATTTATTCAGTCCGGAGTTTTTATACGACGATGCCTTAAAGAGCATGAACGCTATTGAAATGGCCAAGCGGCGTTTCCGGGATATTGCCACCATTGCAGGGTTAGTGTTTACCGGATATCCCGGCAAACAAAAGAAAACAAGACATCTCCAGGCTTCCGCGCAATTATTTTTTAAAGTGTTTGAGGATTATGATAAAGACAATCTTTTGTTCAGACAGGCATACGATGAAACACTTGATTTTCAGCTGGAGATCACACGCATGCAAACCGCCTTTAAAAGAATCAGCGTGCAAAAAATCATCATCACTAATCCCAATAAGCCCACTCCTTTTTCTTTTCCAATATTAGTGGATACCTTAAGGGAACGTTTCAGCAATGAAGATTTTCAGACAAGAATTGATAAAATTTTAAACTTGGTGATATGAGCGAAAGTTTATTGGAAATAGAACTGTCGGGCGAATCACTTTATCTCTTGCCTCAGAAAGCTGTGTACAGGCCCTCGCTGAAACAATTGATCTTAAGTGATGTTCATCTGGGAAAAGGAACGCACTTCCGGAAACAAGGCTTACCCTTGCCCCACAGTAGCCATTTAAAAGATATTGACACACTTCATTTTCTTTTTGACAAATGGGAACCGATGACCGTTTTGATACTTGGTGATCTTTTTCACAGCGATTATAATAAAGAGTGGCTCTGGTTTAAATCGTTATTACTTCAATATCCGTATATCCAGTTTATACTCATTGAAGGCAATCATGATATTTTGGAAGACGAACACTATGCGTTGAAAAATCTTTTTAAAACAGAAAGGCTGGAAGATGAGCATTTCATTTTCTCACATCATCCAACCAATGAAAATCAAAAAATAAATTTTTGCGGACATATTCATCCCGGAGTCAGAATTGAGGGAACGGCCAAACAATCAGAAAAGCTTCCCTGCTTCTATTTTTGTAAACAACAATTTATTTTACCTGCATTTGGCTATCTCACCGGGTTACAGATACTAAAGCCTGAAGCCGGCGCCCGCTGTTTTTTAGTAGCGGGGGTAACAGTGGTGGAACTAAAAAAATATTAATACACTTTCCCGGCGCTTAACCGGAAAAGTGCATTGTGCAAAGAATTAATTAATAATAATTTTTTCAGTTTTTGAAATGTATTCGTTGCTGATCTTCATAAAGTACACGCCCTTTGATAATCCGTTTAAATCAAATGTATAACTTACCGTTGGCTGTATGTTTTTTTCGGTTCTTACAATCTTGCCAGTAATATCTGTTATTACAATAGTAAAGTTATTCTGCGCTATCGCGTCAATAAACAAATGAATAAATTCCTGGGTTGCCGGATTTGGAAATATGCGGCAGGAAATATTTTGCTCTTCTTCCTTTAATCCGTTTGAATTACCTGTATATGTAGTCACCGATTCTGTAATTGTGTTATGGCCTCCTGTAGGGCCCGTGTTGCCCGTTTGAACTACACCATAATATGTTTTGTAAAAGGTGTATGGAAATTGTGGCATGAGAGAAGCATCCAGTGTTACAAAATACGCGTAAGTGCCCGATGGATATTCCGGTGTTACACAAAATCTGCCATTGCGTGCGTCCAGATCACCTGACCCTGCTACATAAGAATAGTCCTCCATGAAACAACCTACAGGATACGTGGAACTCACTGCCGGACCATTGGTTCGCGTAGCAGTTGTTGTAGTTTGATAACTGCTCGCCATTCTTTTTATAGCACCCGTGCCGTTTACGTTTGTATATGCATAAGCGCCATACACCGGATAGCCATCAAACGCATATCCAATTATAGGAGAATGTACCGTACTTGCATTAATGTTATATAAACAGCTTGGACTCACGTGATGATGGTATTCGCCATTTGGCGCCGGGTGGCCCAAACAATTATCAAAACTTGCTCCTTCCCAGAAATAAGCGTTCCTGTTCCATACTCCGGCATTGTTATATGACATTCCATCAGAAACGTTGAAAATACTCACGCCGTTTGTCCATACGCCAATGTGTCCAAGGCCCACAGTTGTTGGGGTGCCCATGTTTTGAACCGGGGTTCGTGTTATTTTATAAACAAAATTCTGGTTGGACGGAGTATTTGGATTACCAGCCCAGGGGCCAATTGCGTACCCCGGAACGCAGCTTGCGCTCACATATACGTTATTAGTGGAATACTGAACCTGTTGAACATTTGAAGAGATCCCTCCATAACCGGTAGCGTTAGTAGTGTTAATGATCCAGGAGGTAACCTCCGGTCCTATTTGCGCGCTTGCCGCAAGAGACAAACCGCTGAACAGAGTAATTATTGTTTTTTTCATAGTGGTGTTTTAGTGTTAGACGATGATTTTTTTGATGTCCTTCGCTTATCAATTATTTTTTTTCGTTACATATTTCCTGGGATCTTAATACGGACTTCCTTAAAGAAATATGATTATTGTCGTTGTGAATTTGAATCAGGATGCAATATAATGATTTTGATAAAAGCGAGGTTTATTCACAAAATATCACGTTTTTCCGTAAAAACACACGTGAAAATTAGCTACATTTAGTCCTTCAAATCCCTACTGAAAATGGCAACTGACAAATTTGTAAACCGTCACAACGGTCCTCGCGCGCAGGAGGTTAAAGCGATGCTCCAGAAAATAGGCGTTTCAAGTGTTGATGAATTAATTAACCAGACTGTGCCTTCCAACATACGCTTAAAACAACCTCTCAAAGTGGCGCCAGCCATGAGTGAATACCAGTACATAAAGCATTTAAAAGCTTTAGGTAAAAAAAATAAAGTATTCCGTTCTTATATAGGCTTAGGCTATTACAACAATATTCTTCCTGCTGTTATTCAGCGCAACGTACTTGAAAAACCGGGCTGCTACACTGCCTACACGCCTTACCAGGCAGAGATCGCACAAGGACGCTTAGAAGCAATTCTTAATTTCCAGACAATGGTAATGGACCTAACAGCCATGCCTATTGCAAATGCTTCTTTACTGGATGAGGCAACAGCGGCAGCAGAAGCATTATTTATGTTTTACAGCAATCGCAGCAAGGACAAAGTAAAAAACAATTCCAATAAATTTTTTGTAAGCAATACTGTTTTTCCTCAAACCATTGATGTTGTTAAAACGCGCGCAGTACCTTATGGCATTGAACTTGTTGTGGGTGATGCTAATACTGTTTCACTTGATGATTCGTTCTTTGGCGCATTAATTCAGTACCCGGATATTAACGGTGAAGTGAGCGATTATAAAAAGTTTACGGCTGATGCAAAATCAAAAGATATACAGCTTGCTGTGGCAACCGATCTTTTAGCACTTGCTCTTTTAACGCCCCCGGGCGAATGGGGTGCAGATTGCGTGGTTGGTAACTCGCAGCGTTTTGGTGTGCCGTTGGGTTATGGTGGTCCGCATGCTGCTTTTTTTACCTGCCGCGAAGATTACAAACGTTTAATTCCGGGAAGAATTATCGGCGTTTCGGTTGACACAGAGGGAAACCAGGCTTTACGCATGGCTTTGCAGACCCGCGAACAACACATTAAACGCGATAAAGCAACCTCTAACATTTGCACCGCGCAGGCTCTTCTTGCTATCATGGCAAGCATGTACGCCGTTTATCACGGGAAAGAAGGAATTAAATCCATTGCGGAAGAAGTTCACCATAATACCGTTTTTATTTCTTCTGAATTAAAAAAACTGGGTTTTGAAATAAAAACAAAATTATTTTTTGATACCATTGTTGTTGCGGCTGATGCTAAAAAAGTACGCGCTCTCGCAGAAGCAAAAGAGATTAATTTCCGTTATGTAGATGACAAACATGTTGCGGTTTCGTTGGATCAAACAGTACAATCTGAAGATCTTTCGGATATTTTAAATGTGTTCGCGCAAGCAGCAGGCAAATCTTACAAAGAAGCCGGCAGCACTATTCATAACATTATTAAAGGAACCTTTGCAGAAAGAAAGTCGGAATACCTTACCCATCCTACCTTTAACACCTATCACAGCGAAAGCGACATGATGCGTTACATAAAGCGTTTGGAAAATAAAGATCTTTCTTTAGTTCACTCCATGATTTCACTGGGCTCCTGCACAATGAAATTAAATGCGGCTTCCGAGCTTTTAGCATTAACCTGGCCAGAGTTTGCAAGCATCCATCCTTTTGTGCCGCTAGACCAGGCGCAGGGATATGCTGAACTTATTGAGCAGCTGAACAAAGATCTTTCTGAAATTACCGGCTTTGCCCGCATGAGCTTTCAGCCTAATTCAGGGGCGCAGGGCGAGTATGCCGGGTTAATGGTTATCCGCGCCTATCATATTGCTAATGGCAACCCAAATCGAAACGTTGCTTTAATTCCTTCATCGGCACACGGAACAAATCCTGCCAGTGCCGCAATGGCGGGCATGACCATTGTTGTAACAAAATGCGACAGCAAAGGAAATATCGATCTTGACGATCTGCGCGCAAAGGCAGAACAACATAAAGACAATTTATCGTGTTTAATGGTTACTTATCCTTCCACGCATGGTGTTTATGAAGAGTCCATTACCGAGATCACAAAAATGATTCATGATAACGGGGGACTTGTTTACATGGATGGAGCAAACATGAATGCACAGGTGGGTTTAACTTCTCCGGGAAATATTGGAGCAGATGTTTGCCACCTTAATCTTCACAAAACCTTTGCCATTCCGCACGGTGGCGGTGGCCCTGGCATGGGCCCGATTGGTGTGGTTGAAAAACTGGTTCCGTTTTTACCTTCACATACACTGATAAACACCAGCGGTCCTAAAGGCATTACCGCGGTTTCGGCTGCTCCTTATGGAAGCGCTTTGATTCTATTGATTTCTTACGGTTATATAAAAATGCTCGGCGGCGAAGGCGTGAAGGCAGCCACCGAAATGGCTATCTTAAATGCCAACTATATGAAAGATGTTTTGAAGGATCATTACAAAATTTTGTATACCGGTAAAAATGGACGCTGTGCCCATGAAATGATTTTAGATTGCAACGAATTTAAAATGGCAAGCGGAGTTGAAGTGGCCGACATTGCAAAACGTTTGATGGATTACGGATTTCACGCGCCAACAGTAGCATTCCCGGTAGTAAATACATTGATGGTAGAACCTACGGAATCAGAGTCGAAAACAGAACTGGATCGTTTTTGCGAAGCCATGATCTCCATTCGAAAAGAAATAAAAGAAATAGAAGAAGGTAAGTTTGATAAAGTCAATAACGTTATTAAAAATGCGCCACACACCTGCAGGCTGGTAGTGAGTGATGATTGGAAAAAGCCCTACTCACGCCAGAAAGCAGCCTATCCTTTAAACTGGGTACGCGATAATAAATTCTGGCCAAGCGTTGGAAGAGTTGATAACGCTTATGGTGACAGAAACCTGGTTTGTTCATGCGCGCCAATTGAAGCGTATATGGACGAATCTATTGAAGCATAAAGTAATTAAAATCAAACGAAAGCCCTTGCCAAACAGCAAGGGTTTTTTGTTTTAGTTTAGTATATTCACATACCTTAATTGTTGAACGCGTCTTGTAAAATAACATTAGTGCATGTTTAAAAAATCCTTCCAGTTTCTTTTATTGTTTTTTGCATGTACTCTTCATGCACAACAGGCAGGCCTGATAGATTCGCTACGCAGGGTTCTAAAAAATACCACAAGCGACACCGCACGCTGCAATACCTTTAATCATTTGATCGACGTTGTCGGAGAAAAAAATGAGCAGGCAAGGTTGAACGAGCAATACAAACAGTATTCCCAGGCGAGCTTAAAAAAAACGAAAGAGTCTGACCCCTTATATAAATTCTTTAGTCGCCACCTGGCCAATGCTTTTAATAATTCTGCCGTGCTGGCAAACCAGGACGGCAATTATGAAAAAGCGTTAGGCGATAATAATACGGGTCTAAAAATCCGGCAGGACATTCATGATCTGGATGGCGTTTCGCAATCCCTGAACAATATTGGCTTCATTTATTTTGAACACGGTAACATTGCCAAAGCATTTGAATACCTTGAAAAAAGTTTAAAAATTCGTTTGCAATTAAAAGACAAGAGAACCATTGCAGAGGCTTATAATAATATGGCTGGTCTGTATGACTCACAGGGTGATACCGCTAGAGCACACGAACTTTTCGAGAAAAGTTTACAAATCCGCAGAGAAATAAAAGATAAAACGGGGCTGGCCTCTTCGCTGAGCAATCTCGCTGCTTTTTATGACGATCAGGGAAATACAGTCAAAGCCCTTGAATATTATAAAGAAAGTCTGCTGATAAACGAACAGTTGAACAATAAGTCCATTATTGCTACGGTGTACAATAATGTTGGTCAGATCTACCTGCACAAGCCCGATTTTGATTCGGCGATGACTTACTTTCAAAGAAGTTATTCCATCTATAACCAATTACAGAATAACGAAGGAATGGCCTATTCACTTCAAAACCTGGCGTCCCTTATGTACTATAAAAAAGATTATTCGAAGGTGATCGAATACGGAGAGCAGAGTTTAAAAATTTCACAGGCGCTGGGCTTTCCCGAATTAATTGGAGCGAGTACAAGTTTATTAAGCCGTGTTTATAAAAAACTGAATAAACCCGCCAGGGCTTTGGAAATGTATGAACTCTTTATTCGCATGCGTGATAGCCTTAGTAATAAAGCCAACCGTGAGGCTGCCTTAAGAGCGCAGTTCCAGTATGACTTTGAAAAGAAAGAGGTCATTATAAAGGAAAAACAGGAACAGGAAAGGATTCTCGCCTATGAAAAAAACAGCCGCATGAAAATCATAATTGGCTTTGTGATCGGCGGACTCTTGCTCGTTGTTATTTTTTCAATTTCTATTTACAATCGCCTAAAAATTACCCAGAAACAAAAAACGATTATAGAAGAACAAAAACAACTGGTGGATGAACACCAGAAAGAAATTCTTGATTCAATTAATTATGCGAAACGATTGCAGGAAGCGATCTTCCCTCCGCTTGAAGAAATTAAAAAATATTTGCCGGAACACTTTATACTTTATCTTCCGAAAGACATTGTTGCCGGTGACTTCTACTGGTTTGAACAGAAAGACGACCACGTGTTTATAGCCGCCGCCGACTGCACAGGGCATGGCGTTCCGGGAGCACTTGTGTCAGTCGTTTGCAGCAACGCGCTTAACCGTACAGTTCTGGAATTTGGTCTTACCGATCCGGGACAAATTCTCGATAAAACAAGAGAACTTGTAGTTAGCACCTTTGCTAAAAGTGGAGATAATAACGTTAAAGACGGAATGGACATATCGCTTTGTTGCATTCATACAAAAACCAACGAAGTTCTTTGGGCCGGGGCCAACAACCCTTTGTGGTATTTACAAAACAATATTCTTTGCGAAATCAAGGCCGACAAACAACCCATAGGGAAAACTGAGAATGCAAAACCTTTTACCACTCACCGCGTGCAGTTAAATAAAAATGACCAGCTGTATATTTTTACCGATGGCTTCTCAGACCAGTTTGGGGGGCCGAAAGGAAAAAAATTCAAGTACAAACAATTAAATGATATTTTAGTTTCATCCGCGCAAAAACAGATGAGCCAGCAAAAAGAAATTTTACATTCTGCTTTTATTGAATGGAAAGGGAAACTCGAACAGGTGGATGATGTTTGTGTGATAGGTATTAAAATTCATTAATTTAACTGGCCTGTTTTACTATATTCACATATCTTAACCTCAAGTGCTTAAAATCCCCTTTTTGAAAACACTACCCCATTTCCTTCTCTTCACCGCGTTGTTTTTTTGCATCCCATTTAGTTATGCTCAACACGCCCATAAAATAGATTCACTCGGCAAAAAACTTAACGAAGCACTTCATGATACTGTTCGTGTTAAAGTGTTACTAAATCTTTCCGGAGAAACACTTAATCAGGGCGATCCAAAAAAAGCTTTGGAGTGGGCGCAAAAAAGCCTGCACCTTGCAGAACGAAATAATTTTCAGCGCGCGCTTGGTGGTATTTATAACGCAATGGCCACCGCTTACGTTACCATGTCTGATTACCCCAAAGGAATGGAATGTCATCAAAAAGCTTTGGCAATAAGGCTGGCAAGGAACGATAAAAAAGGGATTGCTGGTTCATACAATAATATAGGGATCATCTATTTTAATCTTTCTGATTTCCCAAAAACCCTCGAATATTTTCAGAAAAGTCTGAAGATGCAGGAGGAATTAAAAAACAACTATTTAATTGCTGCAACGATCGGGAACATAGCGGTAGTGTATGAACAACTGCATGACGACAGTCTCTCCATGGTGTTTCAGCAAAAAAGTTTCGACATGCACAAAGTGATGAACAACAGAAGTGACATGGTTTCGTCGTTAAACAATCTTGGAACACTATACAGGAAGAAGAAACAGTTAAACAAAGCCCTTGATATGCATAACCAGGCGTTAAAAATTGCTTTAGAACTTGACGAAAAAGATAAAATGAAACTAACGTATGGCAATGTTGGTACACTATACCTTGCGATGAATAAGCCAAAGGAAGCACTCGAAATGTTTCTGAAAGCTAAAGAATTTACTGAAGAAAATGATGACAAGAAAGACCGTTCCACATTATATTCCTTAATGGCACAGGCATTTTTAAAACTTGGGAAACCAAACGACGCTGTAACTTACTTTAACCAGGCTTTGGAACTTGCTAAGAGTGCCGGCAACCTGAACGAACAAAAAGAAGCGGCACAGGGGCTATATGAAATTAATAAATCAAAGGGCGATTATAAAACGGCCGTTACTTTTCTAGAGATTGCCCGGCAGTTAAACGACAGTATTTTTAATTCCTCAAAAAACGAATCGCTTAATAGTTTAAAAACACAATTTGCCCTGGACAGGCAGGAAGTACAGCTGCAAAGCAAGGCCGAAGAAGAGTTGAAAAAGCAGGAAGAAGAAAAAGCCCGGCAACGGATTATAATTTATGTGGCTCTGTGCGTTTTAATATTGGTACTGGTTTTCTCCTACTTCTTATTGCAGCGATTCAGAATCACCAGAAAACAAAATCGCATTATTGAATCTCAGAAAATTTTGGTTGAAGAAAAAAATAAAGAGATAACGGATTCTATAATGTATGCGAAGCGCCTTCAACAGGCCATCACTCCAACGGTTGAACTGGTAAAACAAACTTTTCCGGGAAGCTTCATTTATTTTCAGCCAAAAGATATTATTGCCGGTGATTTTTACTGGATGGAAAGAAAAGGGAATGATGTTTATATCGCTGCAGCAGACTGCACCGGCCATGGAGTGCCGGGCGCTATGGTAAGTGTTGTTTGCTGTAATGCGCTTAACAGGGCGCTGAAAGAGTTTGACCTTTCTCACACAGGCCCTTTGCTTGATAAAACCCGTGACCTTGTTTTAGAAACGTTTGCAAAGAGCGGAGAAGAAATAAAAGATGGGATGGACATTTCATTGCTGCGTTTTATTGATTATGACCAAACCGCGTCTTTGCTTTCTCTTGAATGGAGTGGCGCAAATAATTCATTCTGGTATATTGAAGGAAATGAATTTAAAACCATTAAGTGTGATAAACAGTCTATTGGAAAAACCGATAATCCTATGCCCTTTCATTCACACATGTTAAGTCTCCCAAAAACAAGTAGCGTATACCTGTATACCGACGGGTTTGCAGATCAGTTTGGCGGGCCTAAAGGAAAAAAATTTAAATATAAACAGCTTGAGGAGTTATTGCTTCGCATTAATTACCTACCCGGACCCGAACAGGTTACCATTATTGAACACAGCTTTGAGACATGGAAAGGCGGGCTTGAACAAGTGGATGATGTTTGTATAATAGGAATAACATTGTCTTAATTTAACCATCTCGTTTCAACGAAAAATACACGCCGCGATGTCTATCTGCAAACAGACTTTTTTTTACTAAAAAAGCATTCGCTAAACCGAACCTCTTAACACAACAACAAATTTAAACACTCAATTGAAGAGTGGCTATCTGACCTCGAACAAGTGGATTGATGTCTCTATTTTCGGGATCAGGGTTTAGGCCGCTAAAACAATTTGATTTCTCTTAACCTCCTCAAAATTTCGATTAACGCCCCTTTTCGTTGGCTAATTTTAACAGGATAATCGGTAACTTTAGTCAGTTATTCTGGTATAACTATGCACTGCCGGTATGTAGAATTTACAGGCAAAGGTACTTAAAACCAAACGTCCTATGTTAAAAAAAATAAGTGTTGTAGTTCTTCTCCTGGTGTTAACTGTGTTATTCGCGAAATGTTACGTGTTGCATAAATATATGCGCAGTGATAACGAGTTGTCTGAGCATTATTCACAGATGAAATGCAAGCCTGCCTACCGTTCAGTTCCTTTTCTGAATAAAAAAATACACTATGCGGTGATGTCGAAAAATGATTCATTGCCGCTTTTAGTATTTGTGCACGGTGCGCCCGGAGCCTGGTACGGTTACATGAATTTGATGGATGATACTACGCTCCAGAAAAAATTTAAAATGATCGCCGTTGACAGGCTTGGATATGGGAAATCGGAATACGGTCAGGCGGAAACCTCCACGGCATTGCAGGCGTTAAGCATTAAAGAAATTATTGAAAAAGAAAACCTTTCGCATAAAAAAGTAACGCTTGTTGGGCGTTCTTATGGAGCTCCGATTACGGCCTGGCTGGCAATCAATTACCCACAAAAATTTGACAGGCTATTTATGATCTCTCCGGTAATTGATCCGGACAAAGAAAAATTTTTCTGGTTCAGCGGTGCAGGTACATGGGCGGCTGTTCAGTGGGTTCTTCCTGAGCTTTTAAATGTTGCGACGGCCGAAAAATTTGCACATGAAAAAGAAATGGCTCAGATGCTGCCAAAATGGAAAAATCTTTACATACCAACCGTTGTGGTTTCAGGTGAAACAGACCGTATTGCAGATACAGCTAACTTTTCATTTGCAAAGAGAAATCTTGTAAACTGTGATACGACACTGATGATGCTTAAAAACACAGGCCATTTGGTTACCTATGAGCGCCCGCAAATTATCAAGGACCTACTTTTAAGAACCGAAAAAGGCAATAACAAGAGCATAAGTTTGAATATTTCTCACAAGTAAAATTACTTTACTTTTATCTTACCCTTTACGATAAACGCATTTGGAAATTCTGGCTGTATTTTTTTTAAGGACTGAAAGGCTTCCAGTTTAGTTTTATAATCACCAACCAACACCACCCAATTTGGTTGCTGATATTCTTCGTATGTAGAAAGTTCGCCAAACTTACTAGAAAATTTATTTTTTATATTCTTCATTTGGTCGCGATCGACACCAAAGTGAACCTTTATCCGGTAGCCGTCCTGGTCGCCGTTGGTCATGCGGTGATATTCGCTTTTCTTTTCTACAAGTTGATCTACCTTCATCTTCGTTTGCATTTGTCCTTCCTGAGCATTCAGAGATTTCACTCCATAAAAAAACAAACAGAAAATTATTAAACAGCATTTACAGCCCATGATATAAAGGTAATAAACTTATAGTCAACCAATTCCCTTCGGGTAATATATTTCTCATTCTGAAACTTTTTCCATAAAAGTACAAAGCCGGCCTAAACCTAACACGCTAATTATCAACGCTATATATTAAGGATTGAAATGGTACGTTGTTTGAAACACTTAGTTGCAGTATCAAGGCATTAATGCCGGCAAATGAGCATCAACACGAATATAAATACAGAAGGAAACTTTAAGCCCGAAACAGGGCGAAGCGTACTTTACAGTTCATTGCATTTAACATTCCTGCGCCAAAAAAATTACTATATACTCCACAGTACAGATGAAAACTCGCTTCAAAAGAAAGAACTTATAAATTTTCTTCGGTTCGCCCGCAAAATATATAAGTCTGCTCCTTATCAGAAATTGCTAGTGGCCCCCGGCATAGGTTCAAATGTAGACATTGACTGCTGGGCAATGTTAACTAAAGTAAAGTTTGAAAAGGCGAATAACATGAAAATTGCTTTTGTCGCCCGGGGAATACATCAAAGCCTGCTCCTAAAATCGTTGCAGGGTTTAAATAAAAATATACAGGTTTTTCAGGATAAAACAGCGGCGGTAAAATGGCTCAACAATACCTCATCCTAAAAATGGTAAAAATAAAGCAAGAAGAAAGGAGAACACTATGGATATAAAACAACTTACCCTCGTTCTGATACTATTGAGTACATTTATTTGCGGATGCAAGAAAAAAACAGACCCTGCCGCCACGCCGGGAAGCGCCATCAGCTCAATCGATTATCTCTCATCTTCCATTTATCAAAAACTTGAAGTTCAGATCGTTTATGATAAAGGTTATCCGCCCAGCCCGGAAACCATTGCCAGCATTAAAACTTTCCTGGAATCAAAAATAAATAAGCCTGCGGGAATAACCATTACACAAAAAGAAATTCAGGGACCTTCAACTTCAAGAATCACTCTCGAAAACCTCCGGAACATAGAATCTCTGAACCGTTCTTTCATTTCTAATGGCGGCACGCTCAGTATGTTTATCTATTTAACCAATGCCGAATACGAAGAACCACAAAGTGATTATAAAACCTTAGGGGTGCAATACGGCCCGGGAGGCATAGCCTTGTTTGGAAAATCACTTCACAATAGCGCAGGAGGTATTGGTCAGCCTTCTTATCATGTTCTGGAATCTTCGGTTGTTCTGCACGAGTTAGGGCACGTAGTGGGTTTGGTAAATACCGGAACAAAAATGGTTACCGCACACATGGATGCTGCGCATGGCCACCACTGCAACAATAAAGAGTGCCTGATGTATTTCGCGGTTGAAACAAGTGACATTGTAAGTAATATCCTGGGAGGCACTGTTCCACCTTTAGATGTTAATTGTAATAATGATCTTAAAGCCAACGGCGGCAAATAATTTAGCTAATAATTTAAACGCATAAAAAAAGAAAAAATATGTTTGGTTTTCTAAGATTGCACAACTTTTTCCTTAAATTTTTCAGGGGGATAAATATCCTTTATGTCGTTGCCGGATATTATTTAATTAACTGGTTAAGCTTAAGAAAAGTTCTAAAACATTTTGTGCCAAAACGCTACAAACACAAAGGCATCATCATGTCTCCGCAGGAACGCCTGAAACTCATGCTTGAGAAGCTGGGACCTACCTTTATTAAATTCGGGCAGATCCTGGCTGACCGACCTGATATTATTTCCGAAAAATTGCGGGTTGAATTAAAAAAATTACAGACCAGTGTAAAACCCTTCGATCATGATCTTGCCGTAACAATGATTGAAACGGAACTTAGCGCACCCATTGCACATATTTTTAAAAGTTTTGATTTTGAGTGCATCGGTTCCGCTTCAATGGGCCAGGTGTATAAGGCAGTCTTAAAAAATGGCGATCCGGTTGTGGTCAAAGTTCAGCGCCCGCACATAAAAGAAAAAATTAATCTCGATCTGCAGATTCTGGATTACCTTGCACATAAGATCTCGGAAGAATATCCGGAGTTTATTGTGATGAACCTGGAAGGAATTGTGACAGAGTTTGGGGAAACCTTACGCAATGAATTAAATTATTTTACGGAAGCCTCCAATGCTCGTCGTTTTGAGGAAATGTTCAGGGATGTGCCGTATTGCAAGATCCCGAAAGTGTATGAAGACTTGTCCACTTCTAAATTATTGGTATTGGAATTCATTGAAGGCGTATCGCCGGACAACATCGATGAACTTGAAATGAGCGGCCTTGATCCAAAAGAAATCGCTCACAATGGCGTTAACGTGTTTTTAAAAATGATTTTTGAACACGGATTTTTCCATGCAGATCCACACGCCGGCAACATGTTTATTTTACCGGGCAATCGTATCGGATTAATTGATTTCGGTATGGTGGGCGCCATGAAGCC
>JACDDR010000013.1:0-24055 GCA_013816895.1 Bacteroidota bacterium | reverse complement strand
CGCACATGGAATTCCTGGCAAAATTCGTAAGAGCCATGGATCAAAAAGACGCGTCCATGTTAACGGAAGCCATTTTATTACTAAACACAAATACAAAATTCAGGGACAAAGAAGATCTTGAGTTTTCTTTGGGCGAAATGCTCAAAAAATACAAATCCGTATCCTATGATAAAATGAAAATGTCGCAGGTTCTGGATGAATGTTTTAAAATCATCCGCAAATATGGCATTCAAATTCCGGGAAGCATTTTCCTTCTTATTAAATCCATTGCAACCATTGAAAAGGTGGGAATGAAGCTTGATCCGGATATCTCCATTACAAAGCTTATTCGACCTTATGCAAAAAAACTGGTTATGAAACAGTATGCGCTGCCAAGAATAGGAAAGGCTTTTTTGAAATCCATTAAAAAATACATTCACCTCGGAAAAACCTTACCGGATGAAATTAGTGACATTCTCTTCAACATAAAAACAGGAAAGTTAACGCATGATATTCGCCTCGATAGCGAAGAAATGTTTACCAAAACCATTAAACAGGCTGGTAAAACCATTGCGCTGGCCATCCTGGTAAGTTTCATCATCGTTAGTACGGGCTTTATCCGCGCTAAAGGCAATAGCTCGTTTATAGTAGATGCCATCTTCTTTGTTTCCATTTTCTACGGTTTTATTTTAATCTTTAAGTTATTTACAAGACTTAGAGTTTAACGTCAAAACAATAATTTCAGTATCAAAATGATAATTAAAAGCAGGTACGGGTAATAGCGGCTTGCACTTTACTCTCTTTCAATAGTTTATACGAACGCGCTTGAGGCACGGGCTTTGAATGTTATATTAGTCCCCCGTAAAACTATAAAGCCATGGAAACTTTACTGCCGAATATTTACTTAGTTGAAGATGATCCTTTTTATAACGAGGTTGTAAAAAAATCACTCGCTAAAAGCCATTTTAAGATTAAAACTTTTACCAGTGGAGCAGATTACCTTAAAGAGATTCAACGCCATCAACCCGACTTAGCCATTATCGATTATGAATTGAAAAACGCCAACGGCATGGATCTTGTTGAAAAGACAAAATCTCTTAACTCTTCCATCAATGTTGTTATTCTTTCGGCTCAGCAAAAACTGGAATTAATTTCAGAAGCAATAAAGTGCGGCGCGTCATACATTCATAAAGACCAAACGGCATTTTCGAAGTTAAAAATGATAGCGCACCGAACAGAAATAGATATGGTAGAAAGAAGGGAAGACCGTATGGCAATGATATACAGAATCGTTTTCTTTGTCATCTTCACCTTACTGGCAATTGCGGTGATCATATTACGCCATCGCGACCCGGCATTGTTTAACAACCGCGGTTAATCACGGGAGGTGGTATTCAATTCTTTGATCATCCTGTAAACCGTAGCCTGACCAAGTTCTAACTTTTCGGCTACGGTTTTTATATCGTTATTGTACTTTTTAAGAAATGAAGCCAGTATTTTTAATTCATATTGTCGCATCGTTAATTCCACGTTTATGTTGTCAGGATTTAACTCATCTGAAATGAAAGAAATATCTTCGGCCTTGATTTCGATACTATCGCCAATTACAATAGCAAACTCCATAATAGATTTTAGTTCGCGGATATTTCCAGGATAATGATACCCCAGCAGCTTGTTTTTGGCTTCCTCGGTTAATGACTTAAGAGATATTTTATTTTCTTTGCAGAATTCACCAACAAAATACTTTGCAAGTACGAGAACGTCCTGCCCGCGCGACCGAAGGGGCGGTAGTTCGATGGGAAATCCCATCAGGCGATAAAAAAGATCTTCGCGGAAGCGGCCACTTTTTATTTCTTCTTTTAAATTACGGTGAGTGGCAACAATAATACGGGTATCAAATTTAATGGGTGTATTGCTTCCGATCCTCACAATTTCTTTTTCCTGAAGAGCTCGCAGAATTTTTGCCTGTAATGATAACTCCAATTCACCGATTTCATCCAGGAATAAAGTACCGCCGTTGGCCTCTTCAAATTTTCCGATTCGCCTGTTATTAGCGCCGGTGAAAGAACCTTTTTCGTGCCCGAACAGTTCGCTTTCGATTAACTCTGAAGGTATAGCCGCTACGTTTACCGCCACAAAATTGTTTCCTTTCCTTATTGAATTGTAATGTATGGCTTTGGCTATTACTTCTTTTCCTGTGCCTGTTTCGCCTGTAATAACAACCGTTATATTATTCTCCAATGCCTTCTCCACTAATTTGAGAACATTCAGAAGGGGCGTACTGTTGCCGATAATTGTTTTGCTTAGGTCATATTTGTTCCTTACCTCTTTTTCGAGCACCGCAATTTTTTCTACCAGTTGCTTATTTGTTCTTATTTTATTAATAGAGTGGTGAAGTCGTGTCTTAATATTTTTCTCTTTAACGATGTAATCAAAGGCGCCATTTTGCATTAAATCCACCGCCGTCTGCACTTCGCCCTGTTCCGAGATCACAATGACCTGTATGGCCGGATGGTGTGCTTTTATTTTTTCAAACAATTCAACCCCACTCGTGTCCGGCAGGCGTACGTCGAGTGTTACCAGATCGGGAGAAACAGTATCCATCTCTTTTAAAAAAGCCGACGCATTAAAGTAACTCTTTACAATAAAATCGGGATTTAACGACAGTGTGTGTACCAGCAAACGGTTATACCACTCATTGTCTTCAATAACACATATTGTAAAGTTGTTTGCTTTCATACGTAATTAAACATATTCCGTTTTCAGGTCTTTGATAAGTTCATCCGCTTCCTGTTTAATTTGCTGGATAAGATAAGCGGCTCTTTCGGATCCAAGCTCTTTTGATTCCGCCTTTGTTTCCATTTCCTGAAGCAGAGGCACGAGGGTATCTGCATCAATGTGCCTGCAGGGTGATACTATTTTGTGAGCATAGTGTCCCAGCATCTTCATGTCTTTATTTGAAAGCGCGGCTTCCATGCTTGCGATGCCTTCAAGAGATGATTTAATAAAGATGTCCAGCATTTCGTTAAAAAAATTCTGATCATCACCGCACTGCTCTTTCAGCAGGTCTAAATTATACTTTTTCATGAGCTGTGTTTTTATCGATCGTTTGTTCAATCAGTTCAAGAAGCTTAGCCTCCTTGTAAGGTTTTGTTAAAAGGCCGTTCATTCCCGCTTCCAGGCATTGTTTTCGCTTTTCATCAGAAACGGCGGCCGTTAGCGCAATAATGGGGGTTGTGCTTTTGCGTTTATCGGATAGTTGCCGGATGTGGCGGGAGGCTTCAATGCCGCTTATCTCAGGCATTCGAATATCCATTAATATGACATCAAAAGTACTCTGGTTTACCATCTCTAATACTTGTTTTCCGTTTTCCGCTTCCTGGTAATTAATTTTCCATTTTTTCAGAATGGTTGTAAGAAGTACGCGGTTAAAGACCTCATCGTCTGCAATCAATACTTTTTTACCGATAGCTGTTGTTGGAATAAAAGTTTCCTGTGCTTCTGTAAGCGGAGTGACTTTTTCAAGATTAATCTTGTAAGGTATGCTAAAACTAATTTTTGTTCCCCGGTTCAACTCGCTTTCCACCTTTATTGATCCACCTTGCAATTCCACTATTTTTTTTGTTATGCTTAAGCCTAGTCCTGTTCCCCCAAATTTTCGATTAATGCTGGAATCAGCCTGGACAAAATTATCGAATATTTTATCTACCATTTCCGGTGCAATTCCAATACCCGAATCTTCCACGGTAACTTCCAGGTAACACACGTCATGATCCTTTATGGCTGGCTTCGATGTCACCACTACCTTAACGCCACCCACAGAAGTAAATTTAACCGAGTTGCTTAATAGATTAAGGATAACCTGTTTAAGTCTTAATGGATCGCCAATAAAGCTTTCCGGAATTTCATTTTCGAATGCCAGCGAAGTATTTAAATGTTTGTCGCTGATTTTAGGTTTAAAAAATTCAACGGCCTCTTTTATCTGTTCCTTGGGGTTAAAAGCGATTTTTTCAAAGGTTACTTTCTCTGCTTCTATTTTACTCAGATCGAGTACGTCGTTAACCAGACTTAATAAATGCTTTGAAGCAGAATTAATAATTTCAAGTTCTTTTTTCTGTTCGGGATTAAGTTCCGTGGCGCCAAGTTGTTCGGTAAAGCCAATGATAGCGTTAAGAGGCGTACGCATCTCGTGACTCATGGTGGCAAGAAAGGTTTCCCTGGCCTGTGCAAGCATGCGCGATTCATTCACGGCGTTGTTTAATTGTACACGGTGCCGGTGCCCTCTGTAAAAATAATAAATTGAAAAAAAAGCAAGAAAGCAAAGCATCACCAGAATGGAAACCCCGGAAAGTAGTGTGAGGCGGTGTGTTTTTTCTGTTTGCTGTATGTTTTTGAGGGCAATGGAATGTAATACCAATGTCTGCCTGTTTTCAAGTTCAGAAAGAATGTCTGTTAGTTTAGCCCAAATCACTTTATCAGCTTTAACAAATTCAAGCCCCTGAAGATTCATTTCCGCAAGCATTTTCGACTGCCTATGTTTAACACGCAAAACTTCCGATCTTACATTATCTATGGAGGAGCGATTCACTGCAACATGAGTGTTGTCAGCCTTTTTACTCACTTCTTTATCTTTAGAATTCTTCCGGTGAAAAAGGCGGCCAAAAAACCCGTGCTTTTTTTTTCCGTCAGCTTCTTTATTTACAACTGTTCTTCTTACCGTATCATGCAGCGTAAATTTATCAAGTTTAAGTTTTATCCGGTTAACCTCATTTACTACTTTATCCTCATTTCGAAGGGAGAGTTGTTTATTAAGCAGCACTATTTTCTGTTCCACCAGCCGTTCGGTACTATCCAGCATTGCCTGTGCTTCGGCGTCTTCCTTCTGGTAATAATATAAGCTGTCGAAGCATCTGTCTATTTCTGAAAGACAAATTTGATAAGACTGAAGATATTCCTCGTTCCGGTAAAGACCATAGGATCTTACGCAATTTTCTGAATTGCGCAATTCGGCCAGCAACAGCTTAAGATTCATAATGGTCTGATTTGGTTCATAAATCTTCTCAGATTGTTTTTCAATAATCTTAAGATTGCCGAAGGTAACAGAACCAATAATGGCTACGGCAGCAATTAAAAGGCCTGTTACCAGCAAAATTAGTATTTCGATGCGGCGTTGTTTCACGCAGTTGTACTATTAAAAATACGTTTTTATTTTTCTACGATTTAACGCCAAGCTTTTCTGCAAATATCGCTTCAATCAGTCTGCAACACCTTATCGGTGCGGTACGGTCTTTCGCTATAAAATCTACTGCGCCAAGCCAAAATGTTTTATAATAAGAATGGATGTTTTTAATGCCCGAAATAATAATCACTTTACAATCCGGACTTTTTTCCTTTATATCTTCCATTACCTTTAACGCTGTTTCGCCTTCTTCCAGATAAAAATCGAGAAGGGCCACATCGGTTTTCGCTGAAAAATTTTTTACAAAATCCGCTGTATTAGTAAACGATTTAATAGAAAAAATGCAGTTTGTTAACACCCCAAGATTTTCAAAATAATCATCCAGCTGTTTTTTCAACAAGCGATTATAAAACATATTATCTTCAAGGATAGAGATCTTGAATTTTTGAATTGTTTCATTTTCGGTTTTACTATTTTCGGTCATATTTTGCATCTCTTTATAATTTATTTTTCTGTTCTTATCAGAACGTAAATTTAATTCCAAGGCCCGGATCCAGCCTCCACCTTGTTTTGTAACCCGAGTAGAATTCCCCGTAAGGTTTAAAATCCAAACTAAAAGCCACAGGAGAATCGTTCAATTTATATTCAGCCCCGCCGATTGCGTCTATTCCCACAACCGCGCGATAGTGATAGTTTCTGGAGTCATAATAATACTGATCTTTATCGCCATTATAGGTATAACTCCAGGTGCTGTAATAGGCGCGGGAAATATGGGCGCCGGCGCCTAAATAAAACAGTAATCCATCTACATTCGTCAAAAAATTCCGTTCATACAAACCTGTAATTCCTACCGCGTGCGGGTATGTTCCCGCAATAATTTCCATAGCATTGTAAGGATTAAATTTATGTTTAAAGGATACTCCGGTGGTGCCTCCAAATCGAATTCCTGCAGCATTTTTGTAATCGCCAGGCTGCAACGACTTTTGAGAATTGACTGAAGGAGTCAACAAAAGGGTGAATGCTAGCAGCAATATATGTTGAATTGGCGTTTTCATGGGTACGGTGTTATTATATTGAATAGCTAAAACCATTCCAATGGGATAATAGCTTGAGACTAAACAATTTATGTAGAAATTACTACCCGCTTTTAATCAATTTGATAATATGATTCCCGTTTTGATAACACCGTAAAATTAGAGTAATTTTGTGCTCCTTATCTTTATCTCGCATGCAATCGGACCAAGTCACTGAAAAATTTACTTCCTACCAGAAATTTACCATTGTACTATTAGCGCTCTTGCAGTTTTCTGTGATACTCGATTTTATGATTCTCTCTCCACTTGGCGACATCCTCATGAAAACGTTACACATGAGCACAAGTCAGTTTGGTTCGGTGGTGAGTGCCTACGCTTTTAGTGCCTGTATATCCGGCTTCCTTGCAGCTGGCTTTGCCGATAAATATGACCGGAAGAAGCTACTTCTTTTTTTTTATGTTGGTTTTGTGGCCGGAACTTTATTTTGTGGCCTCGCTTACAGTTATGAAACGCTTTTGGCAGCGCGTATTTTTACAGGTATTTTTGGGGGAGTCATCGGCTCCATTTCAATGGCTATCGTAACCGATGTATTTACTTTACAGCAACGCGGAAAAGTAATGGGCTTTGTGCAAATGGCTTTTGCCGGAAGCCAGATCCTTGGCATACCGATCGGACTTTTGATTGCAAATCAATTTGATTGGCATGCTACCTTTTTTATGATTGTAGGTCTTACATTAATTATTGGGACAATGATTGTTTTTAAATTGAAGCCGCTGACCGAGCATCTGAAGTTACAATCTACCAACAATCCCATCCAGCATTTATGGCAGGCGGTCCGGAAAAGAAACTACAGGATTGGTTTTTTAGCCACAGCCCTTTTATCTATGGGAGGTTTTATGCTCATGCCTTTTACCAGCGCTTTTTTGGTTAATAACGTATTGATTCCGCAAAATAAACTCGCTCTCATCTTCTTATGTACCGGGCTATCTTCCATTATCATCATGCCAATAATTGGTAAACTAAGCGATAAAATTGACAAATTTAAATTGTTTGCTGTTGGTACATTGGTAGCTATTATCATGGTAATTATTTACACCAATCTAACTCCGGTTCCTATCTGGCAGGTAATAATAATTAACATGGTTCTTTTTATGGGAATTATGAGCAGGATGGTTCCTGCAACAGCCTTAAATTCTGCTGTCCCGGATATGGCCGACCGGGGAGCCTATATGAGCATCAACTCTTCTTTGCAGCAAATGGCCGGAGGATTGGCTTCTGTTTTCGCGGGATTAATAGTTGTTCAGACCAATAATACCGGCCCTATCTATCACTTTGACGTTCTTGGTTATGTGATGACAGGTTTAATGTTGTTATGCCTGTACTTTGTATACAGAGTTAGTAATCTTATTAAAGCGAAGATGATTGCTAATGCCGGAAATTTAAAAGGCCCCCTGAAGCCACAGCCTGTCACAGAGGCATCTCTATAGTTACTGTTGTTCCTTTACCCTGGTAAGAATCAAATATCACCTCCCCTTTTAAAAAGGCAATGCGTGACTGAATATTTTTTAACCCGATGCCATTGTCCGTTTCTGCCAATTGCTTCTCCACATTAAAACCAACGCCATTATCTTCAATCAAAATAGTGAGCTCCTTTTCGTGTTTAATAAATTGAATGCCAACTTCCGTGGCGCGGGCATGCTTAATAATGTTGTTAACCAATTCCTGCAATACGCGGAATAAAATATTTTCAACAGTGTTTTCCAGGCGTTCGGTAACTCCAACAATTTCAAGATTGATCTTTAAATTTCCTGAAGAACTTATTTTATTTATAAATTCTCTCACCGCGGAAATTAATCCTGATTTGATCAGCGCGTTTGGCATCATGGTGTGCGATACAGCACGGACTTCTTTTACAGATTCATCCAGTAAGTCAATCGCGTTCTGAAGCATGGTTACCTCCTCAGGTTTACTGGTTTTTAGGGAACCCTGCAAGCCCGAAATATTTAATTTAGCAGCAGATAGTTGCTGCCCAATACCGTCGTGCAATTCCTGAGCTATTCGAATCCTTTCCTTTTCCTCCGCTTCTATTACCGCCCTTGAACGCAACTCCTGTTGTTTTAAAAGCTCTGCATCTAACGTTTGTCTTTGCTTTAGTTTTGAGCGGACAAATAAAAGGTAGGAAACTAAAATGATCATTAAAATGATACACGACAAAAATATTTGCAGGATTTTACTGCGACTTAATTGAACGTTTTTTAAATCATTTTCCTTTTGAAGGAGCTGGTTGTGGTTTTCTTTTTTTTCCGTTTCATATTTCACCTCCATCTCAGAAAATTTCTCGGTCATTTCTTTTGAATACAGCGAGTCGTGAAGATTTTCATACCGGTTAAAATAATCGGTAGCCTTTTCCTGTAACCCTTGTTGCGAATATAATTGCCCGTAGGTTTTATAAACCTGCATCATCATTTCCGGCATCGATTGTTGAGTGGCAAGTTGCTCTGCTTTTTTATTATACTGAATGGCCAGCGGAAACTGATTAAAAAAATAATAGAGATAAGCGATATTGTGATTGTAAATAGATTGACTGTTTAAGTCTCCTATATTCTCAACGATCTTTAGCGCTCTTAAATAATAATTGAGCGCCTCTTCAGGATCTTTTAGCCCCATGTAGCAATAACCGATATTATTAAGCGCTGACGCCATATTATTTGAATCGGGAAGTGCCTCAAAGCATTGAAAACACTCTTTAAATTTGATGATGGCCTTATCATACTTTTTTTCACCAAGATATGCCGAGGCAATGTAGTTGAGCGCACCTCCTTCTGCCTCCTTATTATGACTTTCCTGTGCCAAAAGATAAGATCGCGTTGAATATTCCATCAGCCGGTCATAATATTTTAAATTGTAGCACACATTACAAATGGTATTCAGCGTAAATGCTATATAAAGTTTATTGTTCAGCTTCTCATATATTTTAAGGCATTTGAGTGATGCGTCGTAAGCGCCGGTGTAATCATTTAATTCAGATAAACAAAAGGCTATTTTACTGTAAGAGGAAGCAATATCCATCTCGTTTTTCAATTTTAGCCGCAGGGCCAGCGCTTTGTTGTGGTTAACCAGCGCAGCTTTAAATTGGAACCGTTTTATATCGGTTATACCAAGATTATTATACCCAACAGCGATATATTTTTGATTGTTTATTTTTTGAGCCAGTATTAATAATTGCCTGGCATACGTTTCCGATTTATCAATATTAACCGAAGCATAGTTCCAGCTAAGGTCATCCATCACCTTTAACTTTACCGTGTCGTGAATACTGGTCTTAAGAAGTTTTTCCAGGCTGTCATTCTCTTGCGCCCCACAAAGGGATGCAACAATAAAGAAAGTGTAAAACAAAATTATTCTGTTCATGCTGCTAAACTATATATAATAAAAGTGGCATCATATACCCGCTGGTGGGTACTTGAAATTAAATGATGTGTTGTTCGATAGCCAGCTTAATTAAGCCCGCAACGCTTTTGGTATTGGTTTTCCGGAAGATATTTTTGCGATGGGTTTCCACCGTTCGTTCGCTAATAAAAAGCTTTTCGCCAATCCCTGCGTTATTCAATTCCATCGAAATAAGCTTAACAATTTCAATTTCACGCGGGGTAAGACTGACGTTTTGTTTCTGCAAAGGATTTCTTGGTTCTGAAATGGCTTTCATCATTTCAGCCGTAACGTCTTCGCTAAAAAACAACTGGCCATTAGAGATTCGCAATAACGCGCTCTTTAACTCTTCCATGCCCGTGTTCTTAAGCACATATCCGTTTATGCCCACCTCAAGCATATCAGAAATAGTTGCGCGATCGTCATGCATGGAAAGTGCGAGAATTTTAAGATCAGGGAAAAGCCGGCGTATTTTTTTCGCAAGTTCAATTCCTGAAAGCTCTTTCATATTAATATCCGTAATCAAAATATCCGGACGATTCTTCTCAATCTCTTCGAGTGCTTTAAGAGGGCTGGTATTCTGGCCTGAGACATAGAAC
This sequence comes from Bacteroidota bacterium, assembly GCA_013816895.1. Taxonomy (GTDB): domain Bacteria; phylum Bacteroidota; class Bacteroidia; order B-17B0; family Aurantibacillaceae; genus Aurantibacillus. The sequence goes on along the minus strand of JACDDR010000013.1, from coordinate 13,835 downwards.
CGGTCATCACTCAGAAGCAACGCTTTAATGCCATCAATCATGATCTGGTGATCATCCACGATATAAATGGAGAGTTTATTTTTAAGAAATGCGCACATAGAACTTTTACAAACTTAAAATTAACTAAATTTTTAGGAAAAGCTATATAAAAATACCCACCAGCACGTATAAATTTATACCCTTCAAAGGGTACGCATTGCCTTTAAGCCTCAAAACGGGCAAAGACAAACATGAGTAACCTCAAAATACAAGTCAAAGATTAAGAATGAAGCATACTATCGTGAACGATAAATAGAAAGAGTTGTTGAAAATATAATTCGCGATATAATGTTGCCGGATCAGATTAAACATTATCTTTACCTTAACCAAAGCAACAACCCTTAATTACCAAGACCAGTCTCCAACAGGAACTGGTCTTTTTTTTTACCCTAAGTCAACATGATAAACGTCTGTTCTATTCCGGGAGATATTGTTTACTTCAAAGCCACCTTCCTGCGGAATAATTTCTTTCAGATCAAAACTATCGCAACCCTTGCTCAACCCTTCGAAAATAAGCGTAAAGCCTTTTCCGTCGTTAATGGTCCACTGCGGAGCAAAAGAAATATTATAAGCTGTAATTAGTTTGGCGCGCTTGCCGGTGCCGCGTTCAATTAAAAATGTGGTAGGCCAAACCCTGTAGGCATAAATTTCTTCGCAGGTGCAATGCACAATTGTTTGGCGCTCTTCACTCTCCAAAATTTTTACTTCTATTTTTTCTTCCGTTTCCGTGTTGGTCTCTGTCATTTATAATATCTATGTTATTTTATAAAGTTAGAATTTTTATAGGTTCATTGTGACAAAAAGAACCTTCTGAATATTGATAAAAACATCTACCTTAATTCCTTAAAAATACATCTTATGCAAAACCAACTTACCTTTCAATTTATCAGTGAACCGGCCGATGTTAATTTTGGGGGAAAAGTTCATGGAGGCGCCGTAATGAAATGGATTGACCAGACCGCTTATGCATGCGCCGCATCCTGGGCCGAAGGTTACTGTGTAACACTGTACGTTGGCGGAATCCGTTTTTATAAGCCTATTCAAATTGGCGACCTTGTTAAAGTTGTGGCACGCGTTATTTATACGGGTAATACCAGCATTCATATTGCCTGCGATGTTTATTCCAGAAAAATTACCGAACATAAATTCATCAAAACAACGCATTGCGTGATTGTATTTGTAGCGGTTGATGATAAAGGGGGCACCAAGTCTTCCAAGAAATGGGAGCCGCATACGGACCATGAAATTGCACTTGAGAAATATGCCAAACGCTTAATGGAGTTAAGAAAAGGTATTGAAGAAGAAATGAAACCTTTCCTTGAAGATTACTTTCAATAAAGGAACTACTCATAAGCCGCGTATTGTAAAAAGTAGTTTTAATGGGATTATTTTCTATTTTTGATTCTTTATGAAAAGTTTAGCCCCTGCCTTTCTGTTATTATTTTTGTTGTTTTTTATAGCGGTTCCTGGTCAGGAAAAACTTGCACAACATTTTACCATTAATAACGGGCTTCCGAATCAGTCCATTCGCTGTATTTTCAAGGATTCACGGGGCTTTATCTGGCTTGGTACCGACGCCGGGCTCTCACGCTATAACGGATGCGAATTTTTAAATTACTCTTCAAAAGATGGTTTGGCAAACGATAAAGTATGGTCTATAACAGAAGACGATGAAGGTAATCTGATTTTAGGATGTTACGGAGGCGGACTGTCCTATTTTAACGGTAAAAAATTTACCTCCATAAAAGAAAAAGAGGGCCTTAACTTACTCTACATCAGAAACCTTTATTTCGATAAAACTACCAAAGCTTTATACGCAGGTACTCAGGATGGTATTGCCATTATATATAAAAAAAGTGTCATAAAAGAAGTGTCCCGGCAATTAAAGAACTGCACCGTAGAACTTCTTGTAGGAGGCATGTTTCCAAAAAATAAAGACACAGTGTTTGTATCCTGCCTAACAAATGGCAACTTCTATTTATGTTTAAAGAACATGGGCATATCTGCAGTTCCTCAAAATGATCCTTTATTTAAACTTTCAGGCTATAGTTTTTTATCTGAAGACGGTGAAAAAATTATGAGTTCGGCCCAGGGGATCACGAAATTTAAGAATGGAAAGGTGTCTGTAGATCTTTATCCTGAAAACATGGCGCAGCCCACCTGGGCTATAACCAAACAAAACGACACTTCCTATTACATGGCTGCATGGGGAGGCGGAGATGGCAATAGTTATGGAGATATAATTCATTTTAATGGAAAACAATATACAGGCTGCAAAGACAAATTTGGCATTAAAGGAGTTTCTTTCTGGTCGGTATACTTTGATAAAAACACCAATAAACTTTTCATTGGTACCCTGGCCCAGGGCTTATTTATTGTCTCCTTGAACCCCATCTCTTATAAAACAGTTTCACTTCCTAAAGAGGCTACGTATTTTAATTATTTTATAGATACGAAAGGTTCGGAATGGATCATTACCCCGAAAGAATTGCACATGGGAAATAAAAAAATTAGTACTTCTGCCTTTTCTTCATTTTGTCTCATGCTTAATAAAAAATCGGTTCCTGAACGATTTAAAATGTTTTCTGATCCAAATTTAACGTCTGATCAAATAGAAAAAATGATCGCACAAGGATCGTACTTTAAAAAAAATCCATTTTTCGATAATTTACTTAACAAGCTTCCAAAAATAGATTCTCTTGCTTTACATCAAGAGCTTGCAACCTGTTCAGGCATTCTGAAGAAGTGGAAAGACTATGAAAAGGCAGTATCTCAATTTATGTCCTTTGGCCATGTTTTTCAAGATAGTAAAAACAATTACTGGCTAACAACCACGATCGGTCTTTTTAAAATTGATCCGATTTCTATCACCCCTTTAGAGTATTATGATGTAGGTTGCTTGCAATTTATTTTAAAAGATAAGTCCAACCGGATTTGGTGCCGTCAGGAATATCAATTACTTAATTGTATTCCCGATTTAAATAAGCCTTTACAATACCTGACTTTTAAAAGAAAGAAAAATTATAATGTTCCGGTCGACGTGAACATAGCTGAAGAATGTCCCAATGGTGATGTGTGGTTAGGTGCGGGTAATCAAGGATTGTTCCGCTATAGGAATAAGGTTTTTAAAGCGTTCACAAGATCCAATTCCTTTTTAGAATCAAATGATATTACAGGGCTTTGCTATACAAGCAAAAATCAAATGTTCGTCGGCCATCCTAACGGCGACATCGAAATATGTTCCGTAAAAGATTCTCTTATACTGGTTCAGAAGCTGGATAAAAACAGTGGTTATACCGGAACCAGTATTTATGATATAAAAGAAAATAAAGAGGGTGACATTATAATTGTAACCAATAAGGCATTGGTTAAATTTAAATACCGCCACTGGTTAAAAACCAAGGAACTTGTTTTTCAAAACATTGATGAATCTGATGGATTTATTCTAGAAACTAACGCCGCTGCTTTTAACTACAATAACTCAGGTATCATAAATCTTATCGATGGAAATAAAAACATTGCAGTGGATCTGAACAGATTGAACGAACTTGAATACTTAAAGGACACACTTTACATAGAGAACATTCAGGTTAATTATGCGAATGTTGCCTGGGACTCAATACAAAAATTAAAAGCGTGGACAACAACACCAAATAAAATTGAACTTACGCACGATCAAAATTTTATCGAAATATTTTATAACACGATTAACATTGGAGAGTCGTCCAAAAATTTATTCCGTTATAAAATGGATGGATTAACCAATCAATGGTCCTCATTAACTAATAATAAAAAAATATTATTCACCGGCCTCCCTCCCGGCACTTACAAATTTGTAGTACAATGCATCAATAATTTTAGAAAAAAAGGCATTCAGGAAGCCACTGTGGAAATTACAATTCTCCCTCCCTGGTGGAAAACCACCGCTTTTTATCTCATATTAATGTTTTTAACTCTATTTATTCATTTTGGAATCGTCCATCTTCTTCATTTTTCCATCCATGCCTCAAGAATCGCCTTCTTTCATTTTCATAGTTTTTCCATCTTTCATTTTCATAGTGCCGTCTTTCATCACGACTGTTCCGTTTTTCATAGTCATATCTTTGTCCATCATCATCATTTTGCCGGCTCCTTTAATCTCATCATCAAAGCTGGGCCATCCGCAATGTGAATCAAACTTGTCATTTGAGCGATAGAGTGGTGATTATGTTTAAAATTTAGTTTTCTGTTTGCTGCGCTGTTACTCATCACTCATCCTGTTTAATCTCTATTCTTTTTAAATCTGTTGATGCCGGTCCGTTTATAACTTTTCCTGCCGTAGTAAACCGTGAACCGTGAAGCGGGCAGTCAAACGATTTTTCCTCGGCATTCCATTGCAGGATACCGCCTAAATGCGGGCATACTGCCGTGCAGGCGTGCAGCTTATTTTGTTCATCGCGATAGACGGCAATCTTTTTTAATCCCGATGAAATAATTCCGCCTTCACCCGGTTTTAAATCCTGCGCTTCTTTTACATCGCCAGCACTTATCCAATCTGCAAATTGAGCAACCATGTTTCCTGCTTCATGCAAATAATCACCGGTAGTTTTTAAAGTTATGCGTGAAGGACTGTAAAAATCCACCCAGGAATTTTCTTTACCTGTGATAATATCGGTTAAGATGATTCCTCCAAGTGTGCCGTGCGTCATTCCATTACCTGAATCACCTGTTATGACATAGATGTTGTCGTTACCCGGATTCTTACCAATAAATGCCATGGAATCTATTGGCTCCATCACTTGTCCCGACCATTTGTATGTTACCTCCTGCATTGCAGGAAATCGTTTCTTAGTCCATTCAGTCAGTTTTTCATACCTGTTTTCTTCGGCAATATGTTCATCGTCTGCCTGGCCTGTTTTATGGTCTTCACCTCCTGAAATCAAAAGGTCATATTGGCTATCGTATTCTTCCAAGCGAACGTAGTGATAGGGAGCGGCAATCCATTTGGAATCATGGTCACCGGTATCCCACCATAGTGAATACGAGAGTTTTCCTTTAGGCACTTTGGCTGCAATCACGTAAGTACGATAGGGCCACTGCTTGGTGTGCATGGTTACTAAATCATTTATGGGAGTGTTGGTAGCTACTACAATGTGTTTAGCTTTTACATCATAGCCGTTTGCTTTTGCTCCTTCTTTAGAAATGTCTTCCGCTTTTGTTTCGGTATATATTTTTCCTCCCATGCTAATGATTGCATCTGCTAAACCCCTGAGATATTTCATGATATGAAACTGACCCTGTTCCGGAAATTTGATGCACCATTTTCCTTCTTCGGCTTCTAAACCTGGAACTTGCTCTAACATTTCTGTAAGCAATCCTGCACCTTTGGTTGCTGCATATTCTTTTTCCAGAGTTTCTTTTTTATCGCTTCCACTTAAAAATAAATATCCCGGTACTCTTTTAAAATTACAATCTATATTTTCGTGTTTAACTGTATTCGCTATAAACTGAATTGCTTCCATGTGACTGTTGGCTGCAAGCATTGCCTTTTTTTTTCCGAATATTTTTTCTAGCTCAAAATAACGGTCGTCAAGCGCACAGGTAATGTGTGCTGTTGTTCTGCCTGTTTCGCCACTGCCTATGTATCCATCTTCAACTAAAATTACTTTTCGACCAGCCTTTAACAAGCAGTATGCTGTGGTTAATCCTGCTATCCCTCCCCCAACAATTAAAACTTCCGTATCAATATCCTGCTGCAGTTTTTCAAAAATAATTGGCTGAGTGGATGCTATCCAATATGATTTATTTTCTCCTGATGTGATATTGCTATCAATGGGTTCTGAATTTGATGTTTTCATAAAAATTGTTTTTTAGATTTTATTCAATTATTACCCCGAAGCAAAGCTTCGGGGTAATAAAATGTTCGCTTTTTGCGAACGAAATTTTGTCTGCGGTGAGAATTAGTTTTGCGATACTCCGAAGTTTTGCTTCGGAGTTCTTCATTTTTAATTTTTCCCCATTTCTTTCATCATATCTTTTTTCATCATTTCATTCATTTTTTTTGCTTTCATCATATCATCTTCGGTAATTATGGAATTGGGTTTATCCGCATCAGCCGTGTTTCCGCTCGCAACATCAAATTGCAATTTCTGCATGTAAGCGGGCTTGCCACCGTTTATCATTTCCTTAACTGCCGCAGCATAAAAATCTCTTGCAGTTTTTACATCCTTATTCCCTTTTATAACATCGTTGGCAAGATTGATGGCAAGAAAATTTGCGCCTTCTTTATCACACCGTGCTGATATTTCACCATTGGTGCGGTTGGAGACTACACTTCCATCAAACATAGCCAGGTCGCTGCATTTTTCAGCCGGCACTTTGTAATCAATACATTGTTCCATTACATCGGTGTGCGGCATTGGGAAATCATGTTTAAACTCTTTTGCATACACAACAGTTCTTTTCCACTGACCAGTATTTTTCCACATCATCATTGTCGCGCTTTTTTCTGCAGGTTCACCATATTGCTTTTTCATGGTCATAGCTGCCATCTTAGAAGCGTCCGACCATCCGTTCATATCGTCAGGAACAAGTGCTGCGGTTTTTGCGGATGGGATTGCCGCGATGGCGATTGCACTGATTGCGATAACAACTGTCGGAATAATAAATTTTCTTTTCATTTTTTTTGTTTTTAAATAGTTTAATTGATTATTGTTTTATTTCTGCCGCGTTTTTTTTGCGCTAACCATTACGCAGGCAACAGTTATTGTATAATAACGTGCCATTAACTGTGAGCCCGTGACAAGAAAGGCAAAATAACATGAGATGTCGATGCAGGGCGGGTTATCATGCGACTATAAAAAAAATAATTTGATACAATTATTTAGCAGTGCGGTTAAAATTGGACAAATCTTTCCCCGTCTGTCAGATAGGCGACAAATGGGGTGAAATTATTCCAAGAATTAAAATTTAATGAGTTTTTTAAAAAGAAGCCTTCGCCTTATATATTGTGCTACCTCCTTTTGCATTTAATCTCAAAGAAAGTCCTCCTGTATTAACCAAAAAAATGCCTGTATTTGCACCAATGCAGGTAATTACAGCCTAAAAAAGACTTGCAAGAAGTATGTATAAGCCTGTATAACGTCCGTATAGGCACGTATATAACATTTTGTTGTAGTAAAAGACCCAATTATAGGGGCTTATGTCCCATCAAAATGTAAAAAGCAATCAATTAAAGAAATTCGACATGTTTTTAAAATGTGTCGAATAAATTCAATTATTTCGACACATTATAAAATACTTTAAAGCACATTATGTTGGGATTTAGATTAACTAACTGAAATAAAATCACTACTTTTACAAACAAATCACATTATAATGTTAAGTTCAATTATAGGACAGACGATCAAGCAACGCAGAAAAGAACTGGGAATAACACAACCTGACTTAGCAGAGTTGGCAAGTGTAAGTAAAAATACACTTTATAAATTAGAGCGTGGGCAAGGTAATCCCTCGTTAGATGTTTTGAATAAGTTAGCAGAAGTATTGGGTATGGAATTGAAATTAGATGTGAAGAAAAATAAATCCTAAAAAAATATCCGTAAAAAAAACGAGATAGAAGTAATGAGAAAAACAGAAATATATCGTAACAAAGAATTAGCCGGAGTGCTTGTTGAAGAAAACCCCGGACATAATTATACATTCCGTTATGAGGATACTTATTTTGCTGATAAAGACAAACCGGCTATTAGTTTAACCTTGCCCAAAATTAAACAGGAATACCACAGCGAATTTTTATTTCCATTTTTTAGCAACATGCTTAGTGAAGGTGCGAATAGAAAACTGCAAAGCCAATTACTTAAAATAGATGAGAGAGACGATTTTGGAATTATGCTGGCAACTGCACAGTATGATACTATCGGAGCTGTTACCGTAAAACCAATTAACATTAAATGAGCTTACCAACTATAAAATATTGCCCCGGAACATTAGCCGAAGGATTTACAACATACAGCGCAACGTGTCTGCGTGCTATGTTTGACGGGAGAAAAGTAAGCCATGTATTACCGTTTGAATCGCCACAACAAAATGAAGAAGTGGTAGCATTATTTATGGAAAACATGAAGCACATTTCTATTTCGGGCGTACAACAAAAACTAAGTTTAGTGCAGGAAAAAAACCTACTTCGATTAACAAAAGAAGAAGAACAAGGCACTCATATTTTAAAACCAATTCCGTCTTTATTGAAAAAAGCCAATATGGTTCCGGCTAATGAACACCTCACTATGCAAATTGCTCGGCAAGTGTATGGAATAAATACGGCTGAAAATTCTTTGGTTTTTTTTAAAGATGGGACACCTGCATACATTACCAAGCGTTTTGATATAAAACCTAACGGAAAATGGGGCAAGGAAGATTTTGCTACACTGGCAGGAAAAACAAAAACGATGTCTGAAAACTATAAATACGAGTTCAGTTATGAGGAACTTGGCTTACTCATACAGAAAAATGTTCCGGCATGGATTGTAGAAATTGAAAAATATTTTTCATTGGTACTTTTCAATTTCCTTTTCAGTAATGGCGATGCACACCTAAAAAACTTTTCACTTTTAGAAACTTCCAAAGGAGATTATACACTCAGTCCTGCTTATGATTTAATAAATTCAAGAATGCACGTTGACGATAGCGACTTTGCTTTTGACAAAGGATTATTTGCTGACAGTTTCAGGTCTGAGAAATACAAAAAAAATAATCATCCATGTAAAGAAGATTTTGCTGAGTTCGGCAAAAGAATTGGTATGCAAGAAAACAGAATGGAACGGATCATCCAAGTATATATTGAGAAACAAAAAATGGTTGAAACATTAGTTAATCATTCATTTTTAGATGATGGAAGTAAGAGAGGGTATATACTGCAATACAATACACGAAGAAACTTTTTAATTGATTAAGATGTGTTATAACGTATCAGTTAAGTCGAGTAAAGAAATTTTGCAAAGCAAGTTTGAGGCTGAATATGAAGCAGCCGAAGACATGCAGCCTTATTATCAGGTCTCCGGCTTTATTCATCCGAAATTACCTGTTATACGTAGCGATAATAAAGGGTTGATACAACATTGTGCATGGGGATTGATTCCTTCATGGGTGAAAGATGAAACACAAGCCGGAGAGTTCAGAACAATGACTTTGAACGCTAAGGCAGAAACTATTTTTGAAAAACCAAGCTTCAAATATTCAATTAAAAAAAGTAGATGCTTGGTTTTGGTTGACGGTTTTTATGAATGGAAAACCGCAGGAAAAAACAAATACCCACATTTCATATATCTAAAAAATAAAGAGCCATTTGCAATGGGTGGTATATATAGCGATTGGGTGAATAAGGCAACCGGAGAAATAATTAAAACGTTTTCCATTATTACTACGGAAGCAAATCAGCTAATGGCAGATATACATAATACAAAAAAGCGAATGCCTTTGATACTTAGCCGAGAGGAAGAAAAAAAATGGATTGAACCGGAGTTAAACGAAGTAGAAATAAAAAATATTATGAAACCTTTTAATGAGAATGAGATGGAAGCGCATACTATTTCAAAACTCATTACCAGTAGGGATAGGAACACGAATGTGCCAGAAGTATCAGAACATTTCCATTACACTGAATTGGCTCTACCATAATAAATACAAAAACACATGGCAAGAAAAATTTTATGATAGTGGGTGAAGACGAAAATGGCAGAGCTTTTTTTCGTAAAGCAGTAAAGGAAATTGATTCATCTTCTGTATGTCAGGAATCTGAGAATGGCAAACATGCTCTTGAACAAAATTCAGACCTATCAATTAGGAATGAAAAAATGAATGTTGAGTAAAGAACAAGTAAAAAACAGGTTTGGGCTATCTATAATGCCATAACACCGAAATATAACAGTATTTAAAATAAAAGAATATTACTTTCGGAGAGAATATTCTATAAAGCAAGTGAACGAGAAAAAAGTATTAATGATAGTGGATGACGACCACGATGATACGTTTTTTTTCGAATGTATAAACCTTTGGATAAAATAAAAAGTGGAGATAAATTGAGTTTGATAAAAATACTTACATAATATAATTAACAGTATGATAAAAACGACTAAGAAAAAAATTACCCCGAAACGTAATAAATTACTCAAATGCCCCACTGGCATCAAAGGTTTAGACGAAATTACCGAAGGCGGGCTTCCGAAAAACAGAATCACTTTAGTTTCCGGAAATGGCGGCTCCGGAAAAACTCTTTTGGGGATTGATTTTCTTATCAAGGGTGCCACCGATTACAACGAGCCGGGCATTCTCATGTCATTTGAAGAGACAGAAGATGAGCTTTTTAAAAACGTGGCTTCTCTCAATATGGATTTGGCAGGGCTTGTTTCGCGGAAAAAGATTGTGCTCGATCATGTTATTTTGGACCGCAAAGAAATTCAAGAGCAAGACTTTAATCTGGAGGGAATATTCGTTCGATTGGAAGAAGCCATTGATTCTATTGGCGCCAAACGTGTTGTTTTAGATTCTCTTGAATCTATCTTCGCAGGCGTTACAGATACTGGCGTTCTCCGCTTAGAGATGAAAAGACTTTTCAGATGGCTTAAAGAAAAACAGGTCACAGCAATTGTTACAGGCGAGCAGGGGCCAAACGGTTCATTTACCCGTCATGGCCTGGAGGAGTATATCTCCGATTGCATCATTCTTCTGGATAACAGAGTCAGAGATCAAATTGCCACCCGTAGAGTTCGTATCATTAAATATCGTGGCTCAAAGCATGGAACAAGCGAATATCCATTTGTTATAGATGATGAAGGACTTTCAGTAATTCCCATCACCTCAGCAGGACTTGAACAACCGGGCACAAGCAAGAGGGTTTCTACAGGCATTCCATCGTTAGATAAGTTGTTCACCGGTAAAGGTTACACCAAAGGTAGTACCATACTGGCTTCAGGCACAGCAGGCAGCGGAAAAACAAGTTTTGCGGGGGCATTTGCAGTCGAAAGTTGTAAACGTGGGGAACGCTGTCTTTTCTTCTCCTATGAAGAATCGGCAGGGCAACTTACTCAAAATATGAAATCTATCGGCATTAATTTTGCGCCATGGATAAAAAAAGGACAATTAAAAATTGTGGCTCTTAGACCTTCCTTTCTTGGTTTAGAGATGCATTTACTGAATGTTTATAAGCTCATTGAAAGTTTCAAACCAAAAGCTGTGGTCATAGATCCTATTTCAAGTCTTGTGGGAGAAGGGGACGAGCGTGAAGTTTCATCGATGATTACCCGTATGATTGATCTCTTTAAATCCAGGAGCATCACTACCTTTTTTACAAGCCTTGTTTCCGGAACCTTTCAAAGTAACCCAAGTGGAGAAATCGGTGTTTCATCTCTGATTGATACTTGGATTACTGTGAGAATGGTAGAAGATAAGGAAGGAAAAAAACGTACCCGTGAAGTTTTCATTGTGAAGTCTCGTGGCACTGATCATAGTAGCGATGTCCACAAATTTATTTTGAGTGGTAATGGAATTATCTTGATGCCAAATGATGGTAAAGCTAAGTTAAGCGCCAATAAAAAAAAGGGTTTAGATAAAAATATTCCTGAGAATGAAAAAAATAAATAACATCAATCAATCAATGAAAACAGTTCCGCCTATATTCATTGTTGGTATTGGTGGCTCAGCCGGAGCACTTAATGCATATAAGGCTCTGCTTAATGCAATGCCGTTTGATACAGGTATGGCTTTTGTTATTATTTCTCACATGAATCCTACTGCCCATAGTGAGTTAGCTAAAATACTACAGAGGCACACAAAAATGTCAGTAACCGTGGCTTCTGAGGCAATGCCGATTCTTGCTAATCATGTTTACGTAATTCCTCCGAACTCAGATCTTACTATGGAAAACTATAGCTTCAAAGTTATCTCACCTCGGATTGGCAGGAACAAACAAGTAGATTTATTTTTTATTTCACTGGCAAATGAAATGGGTGCGCGTGCTGTCGGCATTGTCCTTTCTGGATATGATGGCGATGGTACAGTGGGCTGCAAGCACATTAAAGCCAATGGAGGAACAACCTTTGCTCAGGACATGTCAGCCGAAGTAAAACACATGCCTTTCAGCGCTCAGGCAGCAGGCTGTGTTGATTTCGTTATACCACTTAACAAAATTCCTGATAAGTTAAAAAGACTGGCAGCTGCGCTTAAAACTTAGAAACGATTTACAAAACCCGAAAGTCTTAATTGAGAGTTAAAACAGAGCAAATTAAAATTCAAATGGATTATGAATAAAACAACATCAAAGCCAGCTCACACTAAACAAGATTTTCCGGTTATTGGCATTGGTGCCTCCGCAGGTGGATTAGATGCGTTCAAGCGATTTATAAAAGCTATCCCGTTAGATTCAGGTATGGCTTATGTTATTGTTCAACATTTAGCTCCTTTACACGAAAGTATGCTTACAGAAATTCTAGGACATACTACCAAAATACCGACACATACAATTACCAATAACATTAATCTTGCTCCCGATAATATATATGTTATTCCAGAGAATAAAATGTTAACGACAAGTGACGGAGTATTAAAATTAGAAGAAAGAAACGGAGCTAAAATAAATCGTGCCGTAGATATTTTCTTTACTTCACTTGCCAAAGTACATAAGAGGCTATCCGTTGGTGTTGTTCTTTCGGGCATGGGCACTGACGGCACACTCGGCTTAAAAAGTATAAAAGATTTCGGTGGACTTACTTTTGCCCAAGATAATTATACAGCTGATTATAAAAGTATGCCACAAAGTGCAATAAATGCAGACACGGTTGATTTTATTTTATCCCCAGAAAAAATTCCTAAAAAACTTATAGACATTTTTGGAAAGTAAGTGTTAAGCTGGGTGGCCGCCACAACTTATAACACCAAGCAAAGGCAAGCATAGGAAAAATCTTATTGTTTCAATTTTTCTTCTTGTTCTTCTCGATAATCTATTACCAGATGAACCAGCTTTTTTATGAGTTGATTTATAATGCTCTTAAATTTCCCAAATCGGATGTGCCGCCTAAAATACATATTTATTCACATAAAAGCTTACAAGAGAAAAAATAACACAACGCCCTAACTTAAATCAAAAACTTCGCTATTACGAGGTAATTATAAAGGGCAACGGCATTGGCATTTCTCAAAAATTTGCAAAACAAATATTTACTATGTTCCAGTGCCTTGATGCAGCCAATAATTATCCCGACACTGGTATTGGACTGGCAGTTTGCAAAAAAATAGTTGACAATTATCATGGAGAAATCTTTGCGAAAAGTAAAGAGAATAAAGGAGCATCGTTTCATGTTATACTTCCTGTTGAGCAACCCCAAAAAACGTCCTGAAGATAACCAGCAATTTAAAAAACATGGGTATAGCCAGCTTTAAATAAACAATCATTTTTGGTATCTGTTATCCATTATCCAGATAGCACTTTAAGATAATTAAGACTCGTTTGAAACTATAAATGTTTCAATCTCCCCTGTTCCAGAAAACAGGTATAAAATGCCCCCCTCATTGATTAGTTCTCCTTGAAATTTTCCGTGTAAGTAAACAGTGGCTCCTTTTTTAATAATAAGATTTTTTAAAATAATTCCATAAAATCTTGCCATTATATTTTCAGCAACAGTAACATTTTCTCCCATGATGTTGTTATACTGAGTGTCAGAATCTACTAACACATCCCCTCTGACCTGTGCGCCTATTATCTTCATAAGGCGTGAGGGGTATTAGAATATAATAGGGCATTACACTTGTGTGTGTGTGTGTGTGTG
>JACDDR010000143.1:2339-8401 GCA_013816895.1 Bacteroidota bacterium | reverse complement strand
AATACTGCAACGCTTTTCGCGAGTCGCCACGTTCCGAAAAATAAAAACCAATGTTATTTAACGCGGCAGCTTCCTGTTTAAGATAAAAAGATTTAAGCGATGAGGAAAAAGCCAGGTTTTTCTTTGCAAGTTCAAGCAGCTGATTGTTGTATACCGACCAGATGTTATCATCTGGCTCCAGTTCAACCATGGCATCTAAAATATTACAGCGCGTGGTATCGTGTGAAGCGTTTCTTAAAGCCAGCTTCAGCGAATCCAGTGCAGGAGACTGTGCACGTAGTGCTGAACCAGCACCAATAAGCAAGGTTACCAGCAACAGGGTAAAACTATGTTTGCGGCGCCTCGTCATTTCATTAAACGGTTTAAGGACTTATTAATATATTTTTCACTTGTTACCAAAGCCGTTTGAATTCGTTTAGCATATCGGATCGAATCGAGCACTTCCTTATTTTTTTCTGCCAGTTTTTCGTAGGCATGATCTACTCTTATTTTCTGCAGCTCTATTATTTTTTTCTGCTTTTCAGCAACCCTAAAGCGGTTTATCACAAAGCCAAGGCCAGCCATCACAATTAACAGTCCTCCAAACAATCCATAGCGCTTAAATTGTTCCTGTTTTATCTGGGCTTTCTGCGCAGCTAAAAGAGCATTCTTGATTTTTTGTTCTTCTGCATTTTTTACCGAGTCGGCCGCTGCACGTTTTTCATATTCGTATTTGAGTTGATTTTTTACCGAGGCTTTTCGATTTTGCGCGTTATTAATGCTATCGCGCATTATAATTGATAATTCATAATTAATGAATGCTTCTCTAAACATGCCCGTTTTTTTGTACATCTGACTTAAAAGGTTTGATGCATGTTGGATGTGTTCCGGAAAGCCAAGTTCTTTACTTATCTCAAGAGATCTCCTGAAATATGATATTGCTTTTTGATAGTCCTTTTTTTCCGCAAAAATGGCTCCGATGTTATTAAGAGTTACCGCCATACCACTTTTGTCCTGGAGTTCTTCCTGTAAACGCATACATTTGTTGTAAAACTCCATTGCCTTTTCATATTCATAATTTTTGAAGTAGATGCGCCCTATGTTGTTAAAGGAGATGCACATTCCGGCTTTATTACCCAATTGTTCCTGTATTTTTAGAGCCTTCTCATAATAGTTAAGTGCTTTAACGCTTTGCCCTTTTTGATTATAAATAAGCCCGATGTTTCCTAGGGATGTTGAAATGCCATTCTTATCGCCCGCTGCTTCATAGTTGTTAAGACTTTTACTATAGTATTCCAGTGCTTTTTCATGCTGTCCCTGTTTCTGATAAACTAAAGCAAGATTATTTAACGCTGTTGCAATAACATTTATATCCTTTATTTCTTCGCCTATTTTCAGACTCCGGCTGAAGTGCGCGAGAGCTTTAGGAATGTCACCTGTAAATTCATAAATAGAACCGAGATTGTTACACGTGGTGGCTATCCGTGATTTAACTCCCATTTCTTCATCAATGCTTAAACTTTTTTTATAATACTCAAGAGCTTTTGGAATATTACCAAGCTGATAATAAATCACCCCCAGATTGTTAAGACATTCCGCCACAGCAATTTTATCCTCTATCTGTTCGTATATTTCAAGACTCTTTTCAAAATGGGCGAGAGCACTTTTTATTTGTCCGGTCTGTGCCTCCAGAAAACCGGTATTGTTAATTGCTCCGGCCTGGTATTTTAAAAACAACTTATGAAGAGGATTACCAGCAGGATATTTTTTTATATTCTTCTCGGCTATTGTTTGTAATTGGATATTATAAGGTTCCCAAACAAGAGCATCGTTTTCACTCTCAATTAATCTGATTAAAATAGTACAGCGGGTTGTATCATTTTTAGCGGCATTTAAGATACGTTTCAGTGAATCTGCCTGCGATTGCTGAGCGCATACTGAGAATAGCAATCCAATGCAAAAGAAAGCGGATAAACTATATTTTAGAATTCGGTGCATGAAACAATTAGCATGTCTAATATATACATTTAAATTATTTAAACATACACATCGCGCAGGTCTTTATCACTTTGTACAGATAACAGGAATGATCAAAACCTTAAAATAATTAGTACTTTAGCTTATCACTTAAAACTCTAATCATGTTCATAGTTTTTGGCTGGAATCATACAAAGGTCACCGAGTACGGAGCGGTGCAGGAAGAAGAATGCACGCATTGTCATAATAAAGATATCTGGCAGCTGAAAAAAATAGCGAGGTATTTTACTTTGTTCTTTATTCCTGTTTTTCCTCACGACAGTGAAAAAATTTATCACTGTCCCATTTGCAATAATGGATTGAAACTGGAGACTGAAGATTTTGAAAACTATAAAGCCATTGCACAGGTTAACACTGATTGTCTTGAGAAAAAGATCAGCGAGGATGAACGTCTCATTCGCCTGAAAGCAATACATAATAACAAACAGGAAAGAAAGGCTTCTGAAAAAATGAAACATTCGGAAGAGAGCAATAACTGGACTGATATAGCAGCGCAGCAGTCTACACACGAGTTACAGTTGATAGTAGATCAGAAACAGGCTGACTATAATCCGGCATTTATAATTGCTGCCAAGAAAGAACTCGAAAAAAGAAAAACGAATATCTAAGTTTAGAAGCCCTACCCTATTAAAATAAAATTATGAAATATCTCCTCCTTTCACTTTTGCCGTTTATCTGTACAGGAACATTATCATCTCAGGAACTTATTCTTGACGATGGCATTTACTGTGAAAAGCCCTTACCTAAGGATACCGCAACACATAAGTACACCAAAGACAACCTTTCCTATAAGCTTAATCGTGTTTTTGTTTTCGATTACTATTATCAGGATAAATATGGCCTAAAGAAAAAGTTCATTCATACCGATGATATTTCTTCGATGGAAAACCCCTTGAACCTGGCCCGCTACGATAGCAAGCAGGGAAACGTTATTGATAAAGTTAAGATGGAGATAAGCGACGACAGGAGTTTTTTTAAACATGACCCAAATGACGCCCAAACCGTTTGCTGTTATACTTTTATACAAAAAAACGGAAAGTCTTCCGACTCGCTGGCGCCCGTTAAGAAGCCCGGAACTGTTGCGCCCTGCGGAGACGAGTCCACCGGCATTATAGACAATAAGAAAAATGTATGGATCCATCCGCCGAGAAAGAACACCTTTAAAATCCTGCAGTTTAATCCTTTTCCGTTTTATGTGCTTGATGAAACCGTAAGCAACTGGGCCTGGAACCTTGAAACAGGTGGATTTTATATGGACCCGCGCTGGATAAAATATACGCAAAACATTAAGATTCATTTTAATTATAACAGGATGCCAGACGAAACCATTGATACACCAATGGGAAAGTTAACCTGCAAAGTAACCGAAGGCACTGGAACAGCGGAAGTGCCCGGGGAAAACTTTAAAACCCAGTTGAAGAGTTTCTATCACCATGACTATGGATTTGTACGGCTCGAATACACCAACATTAACAGCACTAAACTGATAATGCAGCTGATTGAAGCGAAGTAAGACATGCCGACATTTTAATTTTAGCTTCGCTTAAAAAGCTTTATCTTCATATAACCTTTTGTCCGTAAAGACAGTTTCGTGTTTCAACAACCGCACTGTGTAAGCCTGCAAACTCCAGTGGTAAGCGCTGCAGACAAAAATTTCGAAAGATAAAATATTTTTCACTATGAAAAAACTTTTCTATAGACAAACTCAAGGACAAATGAAAAACATATTGAAGGGCGCCATTTGGATTTCCTTTTTTTGCTTTTGCGCATGTTCTAAACATACTCCTGCTGTCTATGAGGTTGTTGGAATGAGTCTAGGTAATTCAAACAATACAGGTGAGAACCCATTTGATGCTTCAATAGATTCTATACCCAAACAAGCTTATGCTATTAAAATAACATTGAACGAGGTGATGCGCATAAAAAGAGAAGGCGATGCGCAGGAGAACGGTTTCATTAATGAAGACCAACTAACTTCTTTGAACATTTTTTCACT
Organism: Bacteroidota bacterium; assembly: GCA_013816895.1. Lineage (GTDB taxonomy): Bacteria > Bacteroidota > Bacteroidia > B-17B0 > Aurantibacillaceae > Aurantibacillus. The sequence goes on along the minus strand of JACDDR010000143.1, from coordinate 4,389 downwards.
AAATAATTTTGATGGTTCACACACCGCAGGCACCTCCCTTAATTCCTATTTTCTCACGCAACTTAACTCTTCAGCTACTATTGACGGATTTATTTCGAAGGGACAGATTGGCGGTGGTAAATATAACGGCGGAAATTATATTGACAGCTGGAGTACGGACCAATATTTCTATTTAATGATCCCGCCCAGTTCGCCTAGCAGCCAATCATTTGTGGTTGAAATTGGATTTTCAGACGGCCGAAGCATGAGTGATACAATCAAAGTAAAACTCTATTAATGAAAAACTACATTCTTAGTTTGTTTTGCTTCTTTTGCTTTACGCTAAGCACATTAGCCCAGATGAATTCCGACCCAAAAAAGGATTCAACAACCTCCTATGGTTATCACAGATTTAGTTTTAATTTTACTTGGTTTGAATTGGGCGCAAGTATCCCGCTTAAAGAACAAAAATTACAAAACCTTCCATATGGAATGAATTCTTATTTGTATGGTCCAAAAGGTGGTTTTGCAGGCGGTCTTTTTGGCTTAGGTCTTTACTATAAAAATCATTGGGGACTTTCTGCTATTTTCATTTTTCAGGATTATTCTGTTCCAGACGCGGCCTTTAAAGATTACATATCTTCCCAATATCCCGGTCATTTTTTACCAAGTGGTGTTCAAGGTCATACTTACACCCTTTATAATATAAATTACAGGCTCAGCTACAGATTTCAAAAAAACCATTTTATTTACGAACCGCAAATTCAAATAGGGGTAAACGATTGCGACGATTTTGACACCCATTTTACATTAAAGGAAGTTGGTAGTAATAAGTTTATTGAATATGATATAAAAAAAGAAAATACCCGGAAAAATATATTTAGTTACCATGCTGCTATAAAGGCTATTTGGTGTTTTTCGAAAGCCGACCGAAAATGGAATGTAGAACCGGGGCTTCGACTTGATTTTATGGTTATACCGACCAATTTTAAATATACTATTTCATCAACACCATTTAATATGCCCGCAACAATATTTGAGGTAAATGTTAAACGAATGCGACCCGCAATTACCATTACGGCTTTCTTAAGTTTTTTTAGAAAATAAATTCAGTTTTGAAACACATAATTGTGTAGGCATTCAACAAATGGCGACCTGTTTTAATTTACGATGGGCGCTCAAAATTTTACTTTGCAGACACATGAACAGGGCTTAGCTGTTTGGAGGCGCCAACTGCTACCAGCAGGCAATTGCACGATACGGTCCACAACTGTGGATGCCGCTCATTCCCCAAGCAAGTTGGGGGCAGGCTGTCCGGGCCGACAATAAAGGTGTGCCGACCCCTGTTAATATCTCCGCACTGGCCGGGTCAAAAGTGTGCCAGATTTTCACCCTCCTCAAAAAACATTTTGTATATTTAATAAGCTGACTGACTAACAAAAATTAAAAGACATGAAATACATTTTGATGGTAATTGTAACACTAATATTATTATGTAGTTCACAATTATATGCACAGTCCAATTTCCAGTACGCTCTCTTAGCAAGGAAATATACCTTACGAGCCGAGGCGCCAAAATCTGTTCTAAAAGACGGTAAGACAAGCTGGGCCGTTAAAACTACTTTGACCAACCATTCCCGTCGCCCATTGTATTATTTCATCACTACTAATTGTGACGGGGCTTATTATTCAGTTGATACACTGGCTTTAATGGTGGACTTCCCTTCTTGCAATACAGATAGAGCAACTGTAATAACAGTTAAACCAAAGGAACAACGGATTGTTGATCTTGAAATAATCCCAGCAAATGATTCGACAAGCTCAATCCCGTTTAAAATTATTATGTTTATGTTTAGAGCAAAAGGTGTGAATGATAGTACTTCTCATTACGAATTCACCAGGAAAAAGGCGCTACTACTTGTTTCGAATCAAATTAAAACATGAGCGCCCGCTGGTAACAGGTACGTGTGCCAGCAGAGTTTTACCTGCTATTTCTATAGCTACCATAGGCCTTTTGCATTCTTTAAAAACAAATCAGTAATTCAAAATTAAGCGAGCCCCGAGAATGATG
>JACDDR010000143.1:0-2329 GCA_013816895.1 Bacteroidota bacterium | reverse complement strand
ATGTAAAAGAGGTCTTCTCTTTTTAAACACGTATTCCGATGATGGTGATATCGTCCACCTGCTCAAGGTCGGCCTTCCATTTATTTATCGTATCGCCGATAATTATTTTTTGTTCGTTAACAGCCAGGTGAGCAACGTTTAGCAGCAACTCCTTTAATTGCTTATACATGAATTTTTTACGGTTCGGTCCGCCAAACTGATCTGCCATTCCATCGGTCAAAGTATAGATCATATCGCCCGTTTGAATTTGAACAGTGTGCTGTGTAAATGAAATGGAATCTTTATCGTGTTTACCAACCGGCATTTTATCGGGCGCAAATTCATGCAGCTTGTTTTCCCTCACAATCCAGATCTGAGAGTTAGCGGCAGCATACACAAATTGGTTGCGGACAAAATCAAAACTAATAATGCTGCAGTCCATTCCATCCTTGCCACCTTCTTCGCTGCCATCTTTTTTAAGAGTTTCAATAATCCGCGTGCGGGTATGGTTTAATATTTCGGCGGGCTCTATCAGTTTTTCAACTTCAATTGCCTTTTCAATGCAGGAGATATTCAGGACGCTCATAATAGCGCCCGGTACGCCATGCCCTGTACTATCGGCAGTAAGCAGAGCAAAGTTGCCGTTACTCAATATACCCGCCCAGTAAAAGTCACCGCTTACCGTTGCTTTAGGTTGGAAGAAAACAAAATAACCTTCCTGGTTCTGTCCATGGCGCGCCGAGAGATGAGCAGCCAATAACTCTTTACTCGCCAGTAAGCTTCTTTGAATGCGCTCTGCGTAATTAATGCTGTCACTTATTTCCTTATGCTTTACTTCTACGAGTTCCTTCTGTAGCTCAACAGCTGCTTTTTGCAAGTTGATGATCGTGTTCTGCTTTTGGTTAAGGCGCAGGCTTCGTAAAATAACAACAGCCAGTATAAGTACCAGCAACAATCCAACACTCACTAACCCAATAATTATTTTTTGTTTCCTGCTTTCAGCGCGGGCAATAGCCGCCTTTGCTTCTGATTCAACTCTTGCTTTCGCTTCCTTTTTATCATAATCGTACTGAATTCTCTGCTCCAGTGATTTCTGCGTGGTTTCTTCGTTAATAAGACTATCACGTTCACTAACATAGGCTTTGTAATGTTCGAGTGCGAGACGATAAAGTTCTGCCTGCTTTTTTGGTGAACCCGTTGCAAGTGATGCCTGCGCCGTGTAAACGTTACTCAGGTTTATATCTGATTCTTTAATAATGTCGAGCACTCCGCTTTTCTTAGCAAGGTCAAGCGCCTTTTCGCAGTATTCCTGAGCTTCTTTGTATTTTTTTAAATCGTAATAAACAGAGCCCATATTGGTAAGCGTTGTGGCAATGGCCTGCTTGTTACCCAGGGTATTCATAATATCAAGACATTTTTGATATTGCTTTAAACTTTCGCGCAAAAGCTTTTCCTTTTCCACGGGATCTTTTGTAGCAGCGGATTGATCGGAATAAATAGTACCAATATTGCTGTAGGAAGCGCCGATGCCTTCTTTGTCGCCCACCTCTTCCCTTATTTTTAGCGCGGCAAAATTACTTTTCAAACCTTCGGTATAATTTGCCTGACTGATGTAAATGTTGCCAATATTGTTGTAGCACCAGGCAAGTCCTACTTTATCGCCCAGCTCTTCCTTTATTTTCATTGCTAGGTTATAATACGTGAGAGCTTCCTTATTGTTTTTCTGAAAAAAATAAGCACCGCCAATTCCAATATAGAGGTAGGCCATGTTGACTTTGTCGTTGAGCTCTTCGCGTATTTTAAGAGAGGCGAAATAATTTTTCAAAGATTCGGCATAATTACCCTGCTTAAAGTAGGCAACACCAAGACAGTTATAGGCCGCAGCGGTGCCTCGTTTAAATTTAAGACTGTTAGCAAGAGCTAAGGCACGCGTTGAATAAAAGCGGGAGGTATCAAAACTCTCGTGATTGTAAAAGCGTTTGCTTAATCGGTTGAGCGCGTTTACCTTGTTGGTATCCTCCTTGCCGGTTTTTACAACCTTTATTAATGAATCGGCAACCCGACCATAGCTTACAGACTGCTGGGCAACACCGGAAAATGCAAATACAAGAAGACAAACGAAGCATTTAAAAGGGAGTGTTAACACATTATGAATATACACATAACATTTTGAAATTGAGGAAGTGGATTGCTAAGGAAAGATGAGCCACGAATTACACTAATTATCCTTCACTCCGTTCAGGATGAGTTCGCATTAAAAAATAAGCCACGAATTACACTAATTTCACAAATTCTAATGGAGAGAGCTGTGTCAGTGATTACACTAATTATCCACTACTCCGTTCAGGAT
>JACDDR010000197.1 GCA_013816895.1 Bacteroidota bacterium | reverse complement strand
ACCCAGTACAAGCCATGTTTGTGGTTCCGAAGCGCCAGTTTAAAAAAGCACACGACCGTAATAAACTCAAACGACGAATGCGCGAAGCGTACCGCCTCCATAAAAGTGAATTTTATGAGGGATTGAGAGTAACCGATAAAAAACTAATCCTCGCGTTTATTTTTGTTGGGAAAAAAATTGAAGAGTATTCAACAATTGAAAAAGCCATCGTTAAAGAAATTACTTCCTTGAAGCAGCAAGCGCCTAGCGCGTGATGACCAGCTTCTGAATCCACGACGTTGTTCCGGAAATGATCTTCACACTGTAAACTCCGTTTTCGATGCAGCGATTTAAAACCACGGTGCCTGAAGATATCTGCGTCTCATATACAACTTTTCCCGAAAGGTCTGATACCACCACATGTCTAACTGTTTCCTTTCCCCCTGATGGCAATTCAAACGTTCCAGAGGATGGATTGGGATAAATGGTGAATAGTTGGTTGTTATTTTGTTCTTCTACCCTTGTTGTTAAATTTTTCTTGGGCATAAAACTGTATGCAAACCATTGAATTCCTTCAGGCTGAATTACATTTTTCCAGGCACCTGTTTCCGCACTCAAGCTGCTGGCGAAACTCGTATAGGGTTGAAAAAAAGGATTGCTCATTACCCAGCTTTGCATAAAGGACGGCTCAGCACTATAGAGCGGCATCACTTTAATATTTGTATTTGCTCCCGCCAGATCTATGAGCCTTTGCTTTGCGTAATTATACTGGTACGATGCGGAATAACTTGCAGAAGGAACATAAATGCTTATCAGAACTCTGTCTACTCCGGTTTGAACTATTTGTTTGCCTTGTCCGCTATTAAAAAAACCAAAGTAAGCTTCCGACTTTCTTCCATTTGCGTTGGCTAAAGAATCAATCCGTTTTAAAGTTTTTTTATAGTATGCAAATGCTCCGGCGGTATCGCATGAAAATCCGCCCGGTTGTAAATACGTTGTACAGTAATAAGCGCCAGAAGCTACTGAAGATGGAACCCAAAATTCAAATTCGAGATTGTACACATCTACTTTCTGCGTGGCCAGCGGATGTTGTTGGTTGTAGACATTTATTACGTTTGCAAGAAAAGCATAGTTTTCTGAGGGAACTCCAATTTCTGTGATACTGTACTGAGTTTTCGCTTTCTGAATAAAATTAGCAAATACTTGCGCGGAGGATGTGTTGGTTAATGGTGTAGCAGCATGCACCTGGTAAACGTTATAAAGCGCAAGGTAATTGAAGCCATTATTTTTTGCAAAAATCAGAAGGCTGTCTTCCCGCGCTGTGTTTCCTAAAATGGTGTTAAACCCATCTACATAAAAACCGCGAATATTTTGGGTGAATACCTGGGTCCACGCCATCATTAACAGCAGCATCATGACTGGCCGGCATTTTTTTACTGTCATATAAAGAGGAATTAATTATCTTTTATTCGCTTCTTTGATATAGGCATCAAGAGCGCCCGTCATGCTTGGATTTTGCGGATTGGGCGCAAAGATGTCCAACCTGAATCCCATGTCTTTTACCATAGCGGCTGCGGTGTGACCAAATGCGGCAATGCGTATTGAACCTTGTTTAAAATTCGGAAAATTTGCCTTCAGCGAACGTATTCCGGCAGGAGTAAAGAAAACAAGTACATCGTATTCCGACAGTGATTTCAAATCGCTCAGATCAGCGCTCACGGTTTTATAAAAAACGCCTTTTGTATAGTTTAATTGCAATTCATCCAGAAACTCAACAATTTGTTCTTTGTGAACATCGCTAACCGGAAGTAAAAATTTTTCATCTTTATTTTTCCGGATCACATCTACCAGGTCAAGCATTGTTCCGTGACCAAAAAATATTTTGCGCTTGCGGTACTGGATGTACTTTTGGAGGTAATACGCGGTTTGCTCATTAATGCAGAAATATTTCATGCTCTCAGGAACAGTAACGCGCATTTCGTTACACATTTTAAAATAATGATCAACTGATAATTTGCTTGTGAGGATCACTGCTCCATGTTCAAGAATATCTATGCGCTGGGCCCTGAAATCCTGTGAGCTTAATCC
>JACDDR010000012.1:21806-53923 GCA_013816895.1 Bacteroidota bacterium | reverse complement strand
TCCTTCCCCTTCGCGCATCACACCCTTCCATTAAGCGACACGAAAAAATCTTACCTCGAATGGATCAAATTGCCTTACATGCGTCTTCCCGGATTTGGTTCGGTAAAGAACGGTGATATCGTGGTATTTAATTATCCTGATGGCGACACTGTTCTGTTGAACTTCCAGGACCGCAGCTACTACCAGGTGGTACGGGATCTTGCCGAAGAAATGAAACAGGATGACCGGAAAATTGATCCATCTGAATTGAAGAGAACCAACTATTTGCAGATGGCTCATGAATATATTTCCAATCCCGACAACAGTTACCAGGGAAAGCGTGTGGGAACCATTGTTTCACGTCCGGTTGATAAACGGGAGCATTATGTGAAGCGTTGCACAGGTATAGCTGGCGATGTAATATCGTTGGTGGATGGCGAAGTGCACATCAACAACAAAAAACAGGAGATGCCCGAAAAGGCACAGCATTACTACTATGTAAAAACCACCAATAAATTGTTTGGTGATATAATGGAAACCCCGCAGAAATTTTATTCTCTTACCAACATAAAGCTGCTTGATGAGCTGGACATTTACGCGGATGAATCCGTAAGGGAAGCGCTAACGGTTAACGGCGATACAACAACTTATTTTCTTAACATGCCGGTATCTACCGCCGAAAAAGTTAAGACCTTAAACGGCGTAGTGTCGGTAAAAAAATACATTCAGCAAAAAGGCGATTACGCGCCAAGTGTGTTTCCACACAAAGCATCCTATGGCTGGAACAACGATAATTTCGGGCCTTTACAAATTCCAAAGGCAGGCATGACTGTACCGATAGACACCCACAATGTTTGTTTGTTTGAAAAAATAATGAATACCTATGACGACGGAATTCACCAGGTGAGCCGTCAGGGCGCGCAGGTAACACTGGATGGCAAACCCATCACAAGCTATACCTTTAAACAGGATTATTATTTTATGATGGGAGATAACCGTCATAATAGCGCCGATAGCCGCAGCTGGGGTTTTGTGCCCTACGATCACGTGGTAGGTTCACCATTTTTTGTATGGTTCAGCATGAAGTATTCCGACAAGAATATGGTGAGCGGTAAATCGGTATTGGGATCATTAACCAAAAACAGTAAAGAAGGAAAGTTCAGATGGGAGCGTTTTCTTTGTTATGTAGATGATGGAAATCTTCATTCCGTAAAAATTCCATTCCTTATTGCTGTGTTTGGCATCTGGGGCTTTAACAAATGGAACACGCGCCGTAAAAAGAAAACTGGAAAAGCTTAAAAAATATTTTTATTACACGCGCAGTTTCCGCTGGCTGATGAGTTGTATCATTGCCCTGTCTCTCTTTTTTCTACTGAAGCTGTTTGTTTTTGATATTGTAAAAGTAACGGGCGACGATATGTTATCCACTTACAGGCGCGGCGATACTTTTCTTATTTCGAAGATCTGGAACGATTACCGAACTAACGACATCCTGTATTTCCGTTATCCCGAAACAGATTCAACCGTTCCTAAAACATGGTGCATTCAGCGTCTCGTGGGCCTGCCAGGTGATACGATAGAAATAAAAGCAAAACAGGTCCTTATTAATAATTACGCGATTAAAGATTCCTCTACCCTTAAGTATAATTATTTTATTAAAACCTTTGTAAAACCCGACACTAATTTTAAGATCTCCTATTTTCTGACAGAGGGCGGAAGTATTTCTGATAATCTGGATTACAGCTACTCACTTACCCGCAGCCAGGCCCGGGAACTTCAAAAGGACAGTATTATAAAGAAAGTGGAATTAAAAATGGAACAGCCCGGAAGCTTTGATGAAACGGTGTTCCCCTACTCTACCCGGTATAACTGGAACATGGACCACTTCGGTAAAATTTATTTACCAAAAAAAAACGACACCTTGTTATTGGATACAGTAAATATTGTCCTTTACTCAAAACTGATTTCAGTTTTTGAACATAACCAATTACGATTGCAGCAGGATACCATTTTTATTAATGAGATCCCCGCTAAAAAATATGTTGTTAAACTTAACTATTACTTTGTGTTGGGCGATAACCGCGACAATGCCAATGATTCCAGGATCTTTGGCCTGCTGCCCGAAAGTTACATCAAAGGCAAAGTAAGCGCGGTTCTCAGAAAACAAGAATAATGGATGTTGTTTTAAGCACGGCCTATTGGCCAAACCTTCATTATTTTTATTATGTTTTTAACTCATCAAACATATTTATTGAAGCGCAGGAACATTATCAGAAACAAAGCTTCCGCAACCGCACTACTATTTTGTCTGCCAACGGCGTACTCGACCTCAGCATTCCGGTAAAAAAAATAGCGCACAAACAGTTTACTTCTGAAACTGAAATCTGTTATAAAGAAGCCTGGCAGTCGAACCACTGGCGCGCCATAACAAGCGCTTACCGCAACTCGCCTTACTTTGAATTTTTTGAAATGGAGCTGTATGATTTTTATAAAACCGAGCACCGTTTTCTTTTGGAGTATAATACCCAGCAATTAAAAACCGTGTTCAGGATCTTAAAAATGAAAAAAGAAATTACGTATACTTCCTCCTACGAAAATGAAGTAAAAAATTGTGCGGACCTGAGAGAAGTTATTCATCCAAAAAAGAAAACTTTGGCTGATGAACAAGTGAGTGTGGTTTTAAGCGAGCCTTACTATCAAACCTTTGGAAGCAAGTTTGGGTTCACTCCCAACCTTAGCATACTTGACCTGCTTTTGAATAAAGGATTAGAGACAGTGGATTATTTTAAATGGTAATGAGCCACTAATTTCACCAATTACACCAATCTCAATGCGAAGCTGCGCAATCTGCGAGAAATAAAAAATCAGCCCAATTTATTTCCCTAAAGAAACCTTAACGTTGTACGCGCCCTTGTTATTGGCATTAAACACTGTTTCGTAAATGGCTATCATGAGCACACCCGATGTTTTTGCAGTACCACTGAACTTTGCTCCTGCTTTCAGGGTTTCGGTAGATGCTTCTCCTATTTTATAAACCACTTGTCCGTAAGTTGGATAACCGCCCGTTGAGTATTCACCCTCTTCGCCGCTGTTATATGGCTTCGTATAATCGGTAGCGCCTTCGGCCTTACTGCTGCCATCTGGTTTGTATTTTGAATTACTAAGGCTTGCCAGAGTTACTTCGCCGTTTGCAGTAATTGTAAAACGCTGGCCCGACTTTAATGTTACACCGGTTTTTAACCACCCGCCGCTTGTATTACCTGAAATATTTTTAGCACCCGTTAACTTGTAGGAAAATTCACCCTTCCCCGGTTCAACGGCCACAGAAACATCAATACTTTTAATTTTTTCTTTAGGCACGGATAAACTACCATACTCGGTTTTAATATCCATCTTGGTAAAAGTATAAGTGCCGCCCATGGTGTAGTTATTGTCCATAGTAAGAATATCTTCCATTGGCGCTTCATGAGTGAGATTAGCGGATGATTTTATTTCCGACAAAGCATTATCGATTGTAAACTCTCCTGTGTAGGTTGACTCTTCTGAGATATTTTTTGGATCGTTATAAAAATCGTTTATCGCTGGAATAGCTTTAATACCAAGCTTCACAAGATCGGCGTAAGCACCTTTACGAGTATCTTCAATGTTACTTGTGGCAAGTATTTTCAAATGCGACTTCGCCTTTTCTGCCACAGCAGCGTCCCTTCCAATACCTACTTCAATGTGACTGATCTTTGAAACCGGAATTACCAGTTTGCCATAAGCTGTAACAAGCTCTACATCATTTACCATTGCAGTGCCCTTGAGTATATTACCATCCAGTAACTCAAGACTCACATCCGCCTGCTTTTGAGAATACGAAAACAAGCTATAACATGCCAGGAAAGAAACCAGGATCTTTTTCATAGTATAAAATTTAAATGTGTTTTTACATACCTGCAGTACCGCTTAAAATGGAGAGATCGGTATGGCCTGATGTTTCGGTTGGTTTAATTGCAATAACCGGCACTTTGCTTAAATGAATAACCTGTTGGGCATACGGACCGAGGAAAAATCCGCTGAGCTCCGCATCCTGGTCGGTCATAATAACGATCATATCTGCCTCTATTTTTTCGCAGTATTTAACGGTGGCCGTTGCCCGGTTTTTTACATCATTCAGAACATCTGAATGAAATGATACGCCTTTTTCTTTGGCCAGTTTTTCGATCTGATGAAGTATAAGTTCTATCGACGATTTTTCTCCCTCCTCACCATTGCTTAATAAAGCTACCGCGTGCACGGTTGCGCTGAATTTTTTTGCCATCTCAAGCGAGTAATTAACTTTTTGGCGTGTATGCGCACTGGTATCAATGGGCAGTAAAATCCTGCGGTAACCTTTGTGATCTGCCTCACTGCTCATGGCCATGGTAGGACATGCCGATTTGGTAAGCACTTTTAACGCGGTGCTTCCTATCACCAGTTCTTCCATTGGGGAATAACCGTGTGTACCCATTACAATTAAAGTGGCCTCAATTTCTTTTGCCACATTTACGATCTCGGCGCTAGGATTGCCCGTTTTAATAATGAACTGTATGTTAAGATTGTATTCGTTTTTTACTTCCTCAACCAACTGCGCCAGTTTTTCTTCGGCTTTATCTTCAATATTGTTACTAGCTGTAAACTGAACCAGGGGAACAAACATGTTTTGCGCCATGTACTGCGCGTTAATTACATGCAGTAGATAAAGATCGCCTTTGGTAAGCTGCGCCACAAAGGCACCATGCCTGATAGCCAGTTGCGAGGTTTCGCTAAAATCAACAGGAATAAGAATTTTGGAGGAATTGAAATGGATCATATTTAGTTGTGTGTGTGTGTTTTGTCAGCTAAATATATGAATAAACTTCAGAAATCAAAATACTACACCGCTAATTTCTTGTAGCGGGGGCGTTTTGGCTCAACGTTACCAAGACGTTTCTTGCGATTTTCTTCATACTCACTATAACCTCCTTCAAAATAAATAACGCTGCTATCGCCCTCAAATGCCAGGATATGCGTGCATACCCTGTCTAAAAACCATCTGTCGTGACTAATGATTACGGCGCAGCCTGCAAAGTTTTCAAGGCCTTCTTCCAAAGCACGGAGTGTGTTCACATCAAGGTCGTTGGTAGGCTCATCCAGCAGCAATACGTTTCCTTCCTGCTTTAAAGCCATGGCAAGGTGCAAACGGTTACGTTCGCCACCCGAGAGTACGCTTACTTTTTTACCCTGGTCGCTTCCACCGAAATTGAACTTGGAGATGTACGCCCTTGAGTTCATGGGCTTGCCGCCAAGGATAATATTATCGAGGCCTCCGCTGATTACGTCGTAAACCGTTTTATTTGGATCAAGTTCTTTATGATTCTGATCTACATAACTGATCTTTACAGTTGGTCCAACTTTGAATTCGCCGCTGTTTGGCGTTTCTTCATTCATGATCATTCTGAACAAGGTAGTTTTACCAGCTCCGTTAGGGCCAATGATACCAACGATTCCGGCAGGAGGTAATTTAAAATTAAGATGCTCATAGAGCAATCTGTTTCCAAAGCCTTTGCTCACTTCAATGGATTCGATTACTTCATTCCCAAGGCGCGGACCATTAGGAATAAAGATCTCCAGGTTCTCTTCCTTGTTCCTGGTATCTTCATTAAGCATTTTTTCGTAATTGTTCAAACGCGCTTTTTGTTTCACGCCCCTGCCTTTTACGCCCTGGCGCACCCAGTCGAGTTCGCGGGCCAAAATTTTCTGGCGTTTGCTCTCCGTTTTTTCTTCCTGCTTTAAGCGCGCTCCCTTTTGTTCGAGCCAGCTGCTGTAATTACCTTTCCATGGAATTCCTTCGCCGCGGTCAAGTTCAAGGATCCAGCCCGCTACGTTATCCAGGAAATATCTGTCGTGGGTAACGGCTATAATAGTTCCTTTATATAATTTTAAATGCTGTTCCAGCCAGTCAACGCTTTCAGCATCGAGGTGATTGGTAGGCTCATCGAGTAATAAAATATCGGGTTCCTGTAATAACAAACGACATAAGGCTACACGGCGGCGCTCACCCCCTGAAAGAACTTTTATGGACGTATCACTTTCCGGACAACGTAAAGCGTCCATCGAACGCTCGAGTCTGCTATCAAGGTTCCAGAGATCATGCTGGTCGATCAGCTCCTGTAACTGCGCCTGGCGGTTAATGAGCTTATCCATTTTATCCGGATCGTTAAGAATTTCCTCATCACCGAACTTGTTGTTTACTTCTTCAAACTCGTTAAGAATATCCACGTATTTCTGAACGCCTTCACGTACCACTTCAATCACGGTTTTGTTTTCATCCAGTTTCGGTTCCTGCTCCAACATACCAATGGAGTAGCCGGGCGATTGGTGAACCTCTCCGATATAATCCTTATCCATTCCCGCGATAATGCGGAGCAGGGTTGATTTACCGGAGCCATTTAAACCCAGAACACCAATTTTGGCGCCGTAGTAAAACGAAATGTAAATATCTTTTAAAACCTGTTTTTGCGGCGGGTGAATTTTAGACACGTTCACCATGCTGAATATGATCTGGCGGCCTTCGGGTGTGGTTGACATAATGCGGGATTTTTAAGGCCATGAAGATAGCGATTGTTTAAGAAATAAAAAATTTTGGGTTTTATAAATCAAAACCAATAATGCACGGAATGAATGCGGATTGCAAATATGAAAGGAGGATGAGGAAAAGTGTAAAATAAGTTAATCTTCTTTCCAGAGAGTAAAAAGCAACTTAATATCCCTGAAACAGATAAGTTTTATTTTTTCCACTTCAAAGCTTTCGCTTTGGAACAAACCCGGAGAGTTAAGATTATCTTCCTTAATGCCGGAGCCGTTAAGCGTGAGCTGAATTAATTTTTCCTTTCCATCCAAAATATCCATAAACAGCGTTATTTTTTCAGGAAAAGATTCATGCTCTATTTTATAAAAGAGATCGTTGATGTTTATTTTTGAAGGAAGCACAAGTGTTACATCTTCCTTATTGGTGAAATTAATACTCGCTTTATTAAAGATGATGAACATGCCTTATCGCTTGCAAAAACAAAGCCCGGCTTTTATATTGTGGAAAACTTACCCGACTGTAATTATGAGACCCTAATAACTGCCTTTAGTTCGCAATAAACATGGCGAAGACAAACCTGCCGACTGCTATATGGCACGAAAATTTACGCCCAAAATCATAACCAATTAAAAATAAATTATGAAAAAATTAATTATTGTTTTGTTTGCTTTGCTGTTCTTACAGGTAAATACCATCATGGCCCAGAAACCCGGCGTTGTGGTTAGTAAAAAAGAAGGCTGGCATAAAATAGGCGAGGTAAAAGCGAGTTTCAAGATGGAAAAAGAATCCATTGTTGTTATGGGAGCCGATAAATTCAAAGCTGTTAAATTAATGGTAAAAGAAGCTCCCATCAATCTTCTGGCCATGCAGGTGTTTTACGAAGGCGGGACTTCAGATGAGATCAATGTTGGCCATGAGCTCAAAGCGGGAGAAACAACAAAGGAATTTCGTGTTAAAGAAATGGCCATTAAAAAGGTTTCGTTCACTTACAAAACAGAACCAAATTCAAAACATGATAAAGCGCATGTTGAACTTTGGGGATTAAAATAACGGCAAAAATTATAAAAAGAAAAACCGGCCTGAAAAGCCGGTTTTTTTATTTACGAAAAATTAAAATTCTTATTGATATTGAAATACTTGTTCAGGTTGAGCGGAACTATTCCAGTTTTGTGCTGCAGGTTGTTCCAAATAACGAGCTAGGATTGTCTGAAAGTTGAATTTTAAATCCTCGTAACTTGTATCACGGTCAAAAAAACCATCTATTCCCAACTTATGTGCCTGGTTAATAATTTCGCGGGAAGGCTTATCATCCACAAGAATAAAAGGAATTGCCAGTTGACTTAATACAGGGCACTTCATCAGTTTTCGTTTTAGATCCAGCCCCTTCATGCGTGTGAGGTTGTTATTGCTTATGATTAACAAAGGCTTTTCGATTGTCTTGCTAACATAGTTCAGGGCATCGTTGGCACACTCAAAAAAGAGAAAAGGATTTTTTAATTTCAGTTCTTTTAAGATCGTTTGATAAAGAAGCTTAAGGTTGTTGTCTTTTTCTACAATAATTATCGGCTTTTTCATATCAGGTACAGTTAGAAAACTGAATCTGCAAAAAATATGCCAGTGGGATTGACATTAATACCATGGGATTTTTTCCCCACTCCCGCCTAATCTAAAAAAATCAATCCACCTTAATTAATTTCTGTTTGGTCAGTACTTGTTTATCGGTAAGTATTTCAATGATGTATACGCCCGGACTTAATTCATTACCGCTGATTTCGACTTCACTTAATCCTGTTGAAATTTGTTTATTTACCTTTTTTACAAATACCCCAAGGGAATTATAAATATTAATGGTAACCATCGCGCTCATTTTAGAATCGAAACCTATCTTAAAGGAATTTTTTGTAGGATTAGGATACACAGTGGTAACCGCCAGTTCCCCGTCTTTAGCTCCAAGAGGATAAATAAAGGTGCTTTTATGTTTTCCATTTAACTCAACTGAAGTAATCCTATAATAATTAATCATCCCCGGTACCGAACCCGCATCAGCAAACTGGTATTTCGATGGTTTGTTTTGCGGTGCAACCTGTCCAATTTCAGTAAAGTTTAAAGCGTCGGTTGAACGTTCAACTTTATAGGTTAAAAGATTCTCTTCCTCAGCGGTTTCCCAGTACAGATAGTTTACCTGATCAACACGCTCTCCATAAAATTTCGTAAAGTTTACGGGCAGCACAGCCGCGCAAATACTGCCGCAGTTATTGGTAAACTTATAAGCGGTGTTGGTCATCGTCCACTGGTTATATGGCGTTGCCGCAGTGGCATTATGAATTGTAGCATTCACCGGCGGAATATAAGTGGTTCCATTATAATTATGCAAACCTAATATTGCCTGCCCGTTATTCCATCCAGGACAAACTCCTTTTTTCTTAATATGGATTTCAATATCGTACGAAGTTTCAAATAATTTTATCTGCCCGCTGAAATAAATGGCAGGACTACTGGTTCCGCAGGAAAACATTGGCACATTTTCATAAGAGCAAATAAATTTACGGTTAGGAGCAACTCCGGTAGTTGTATATTGTATAATACCTCCCAGCGAAGGGTTGCTGTCATGCCATGGGGCAAGAATTGCATTGCGGGGAATAGAAGTTGCCGCCGCAGGTGCTGGTCCGCTAATAGAGTAACCTGTACCTACCCCACCGGCGGCGTATGTAGATGTTTGGATATTCGGAAAACAAGGCACCGCGTCAAAAACAAAGGCGCAGTTGGATGCAATGTATCCGCCATAATACTGGCTGCCATCAAAGCACATTGGAAAACCAAAGCTGATAGCATTATTATACAACACGTCATCAGTACTTGGACATAAATTCCCCGTAAAAACTTCGAAGCTATAGGTGGTGGTTGAAGGTGAATAATTCATGTTGCAGACAGCTGTCGTACCCGTAGGTGCCGAGATACTAAGGTTATATGGATTACAGGTTGGTGAAGGCCACGAATCAATATTTAAATAATACACCTGTCCAGCCACAACACTCGCGTTGCAGATAGCCTCATACCCCGAAGCCCCTTGCGCATTAGCAACGCAAGTACCACCTGAAACCGGGCAGCCTTTATAAAGCGTGACACCTACTGAAGATCCGGAAGAATTTACTGTTATGTTAATTGTACCCGTTACGCTTGCTGTAAACGAATAAGTAACATCTTCGCCTCCATAATATGACGCGAGTCCGCACACGGTGCTCGCATTGATGGCCGTTACATCGTCTCCCTGCCCGCATGTTGTTTGCCCCGTTACATTATACGGCAGGGTAATGCTTTGTACATTACAAATTCCGCAGCCTGCCAGCACTGTTATACTTGCAGTTGCAACCCCAGATGTTGAGGAAAAACCGTTACAGGAAAGTATGCACTGAAAATAGGTATTTGAACTTATTGCGGCAGTTGCGGTGGGCGCGGTAGCTCCGGCAATATTAGCCCAAGGCCCTGTTGCAGCAGATGAAGATTGCCATTGATAGCTGACTCCGCAGGAAGCCACTGCACCGCTTAAACTAAGTGTGGTTGTATAATTGCTGCATCTTAAGGTAGGCGTGGCAACCGCAGTTCCCGCCACAGGTGTACCCGAACAGCCAGTAATGGAAAGATCGTACGGATTGCAGGTAGGCGATGGCCATGAATCGAGTACAAGATAATACGCCTGCCCGGCAGTCACAGTCGCACAAAGACTCTGATTGCCCGCAGAACTCTGCGAATTGCCAACGCAGGTTCCACCCGAAGCCGGGCAACCCTGGTAAAGCATGGCGCCCATCCAGGAGCCTGTTGATGTTACGTTAATACCAACCTGTCCGGTTGCAGAAGGCGTAAAGGAATATACCACGTCTTCGCCCCCGTAATAGGAAGTGCTTCCACACACGTTGGTAACGTTGGTGGATGTAACATCATTGCCCTGTCCGCAAGTTGTCTGGCCGGTAGTGGTGTATGGTATTGTAATACTTGTTATACCGCAGATGCCACAAGAGCCAGATGCTATTAGAGTAGCGCCTGCTACAGAACTTGCAGCAGTAGATCCGCCACAGGCGAGCACACATTTGTAGTAAGTGGTTGAGCTAACTGTAACAACGGTTGATGCAGAGGTTGCACCGGTTATATTGGACCATGGCCCTGTTGAAGAAGCTGAAGACTGCCACTGATAAGTTATTCCGCAGGCAGAAGTGGCACCGCTCAGAGAAAGTGTTGTTGAATAGGCAATGCAGGAGTACGAAGGACTTGCCGAGGCTGTTCCGCCCGTTGGTGCGCCGGAACATGCTGTAGGGCTCCAGCTATATACTTGATTTGTAGCAGGCTTTGTATTTAAAGTACTGGTTTCAGAGAGTTTGGAAGCCGCAGGAGAAGCCCCGGTTCCATTTAGAGAGTAATAATCACCTGAGGTTTGGCCGCCTAAGCCTATCGAGGCACTGCCTACATTAACAGCGGTACCATTTTGAAAATAACCAAATGTAATCACGTTAGAGGTTTCATAGAGTTTAACCTGGAAAGAAATAACGGCTCCCGCAGCAGTATAATTCCACAGCATATCTTTCCATTCAACGGTTAAAATTCTGTTAGGAGCCACCCCGGTAAGTTTATAATTTACGTTTCCGGTAGAAGAGGTTTTTAAATCGTCCCAAAGGGGGGCTATAATTGGACGGTCGAAATTGGTGTTTAAATTATTTGAAAGGTTTGAGCCCGCACCGGTAGTTCCCAAAAACATCACTCCATTGGTACTCACCTGGAAAGTGCTGTAATTTGACCCTCCAAAACAAAAATTAAACCCAATAGCCGTAGACACTGAAATTCCGTCGTCGACTAAAGAAGCATGCAATACAGTGGGTGCGGAATTTGCCGTATAGGCGCTCGTAAGGGCCGAGAAGGAATAATTAATCTGGCCTTTTAATGCAAATGTGACTAACAGGGTCGCTATAACAACTTTAAACTTCATCTTTTTTGTAATTATTTGCGGTGTATAATTTTTTTACGTTCACAGCTAACCTTTCATTTTAAAGAAATTCCGAAGAGCATATCAAAAAAACGAGGGTTAATACTTTTTTCATTAATTAGCTTTTAAACCGGCCATATCAGCAGGGTCATTAAAAGAACAAAAGTTCATGAGCTCTTTTACGCTTCCGCTTTTCGCTTCAATAACGTAAGCGGGGTATTTTTTCTTTAACAGGTCGGTTAAAGGGGGCGAATCCTGCGGTAAATTTTCAAATACAATAAAAACACCGTGATTATCGCAATAATAGGCGCCGTTAACACCCGGGAGATTTTTTAAAAACTGCTTTACATCACTTATTGACGCGGGATCATTGGTATTTACCGAAATTATAATGCTGTCGGCACTTAACGATTTCTGCGAATAAATAAAATATTCAACACTACTTGTTAAATCAGACGCGGGATTGGGGCATACTGGTTGTTTATTACTACAAAAAAACGGGGAAGAATAAAGGGTAAAAACAAATAGCAGCCGGAGCAGGTTATTATTCATTCTTAAATTTAATAAATAAAAAGCCGAAATGTTTTAAATTTCGACGAGATTCTGGAATTTGTTGCCAAAGCATTTTTTTTATTGGTCTAATTAAAAAAAATCCGGCTCAGCAAATCGCCAATTTTATGAATATTTAACCGAAAATTATACGGGAATTTCTGTATTTTAACTTGATAATCAACATTCCCTCATTAACATTCTTTATTGCTAAAAAATACGATTTGTTTCTATCTTTATATCTTGTCCTCCTACTCCATAAGTAAATCCTCTTTTCTAAAGTTCGAACAATGTGCGAAGGCCTTTTTTCTTTATAAAAAGCATCCTTACCTGCGCGATAAATTGTCGACAGATAAAATGCTTACGTTTAAAAGAGGACATGATATTGGTTTTTTTGCCCAGCAATTATTTCCGGGCGGCAGAGATGTATCCAAAGAAACCAAAAACGCCGGGGAAGCCTATGACCTCACCAAAAAGCTTCTTGAAGAAAACGTTCAGACTATTTACGAAGCAACATTTATTTATAAAGGGGTGTTGGTAATGGTAGATATTTTAAATTTTGAAAACGAAATCTACACCGCTTACGAGGTAAAAAGCTCCATTAAAATATCTGAAACTTATTTACGCGATTCCTGCCTTCAATATTATGTTTTAAAAAACAGCCTTGCGAACTTCAACGACCTTTTTCTTACCACGATGAATGGCGATTATGTTCTGGAGGGGAATGTAGATCCGAAAAAGCTTTTTAAAAGAAGAAGCGTGAAAAAAGAAGCGGAAAAAAACCTTGAATATTTTGATAAAAAGATTGAGGATGCCGGGCTTGTGCTCGAAATGAATGCCATTCCGAATATTTCAATAGGCAAACATTGTTTTAAACCCTATCAGTGTGATTTTTTTAATACCTGCTGGAAAGATGTTGTAAGCGCTGAGAGTGTTTTTAATCTTCCGTTTATTAATAAGGATAAATTATTCGAATGGCATGATTCAGGCGTTAAGACTATATCAGGTATTGATGATACACAAATAGAAAATCAAACTCATTTAAAAATAAAAGATTCGTTTATCTCCAATTTACCGGTAGTACATCTTGATAAAATCGCCTCTATTCTTTCTTCTGTCAAGCCACCCTTCGCGGCAATTGACATGGAGATTTGGGCGCCCGCCCTCCCTCAGCTCCAGGGCACACGACCTTTTCAGCAAATCCCATTTTTATTTTGCATGAGCGATGGAAACACTAATGATTGTTTTTTAGCCGAACATGTTGCCGATACCCGAAAGGAATTTGCCCGTGAATTGGTTGAACGTACAAAAGCTTACAACACCCTGCTGGTTTATGATAAAACCATGGAAGAACTGGCCATTAAAGGCCTTAAAGATGTTGCTCCTGAATTAGCGGAAGACCTGGAGGCAGTAAAAAATAAATTTGTTGATCTTTTTGAAATTTTCAGAAACCTCTATTATTACCATCCTGCTTTTAAAAACAATTTTTCTCTTAAAATGATCAGCGAGGTTTTTAATACCGGCGTCACCTACACGGGAATACAATCTGGACTAGAAGCCATGAATTATTTTGAACGGTTAAGAAACACGGAGGACCCCTCCGAAAAATCAAAAACCAGGGAGGAGCTTATAAGTTACTGCCTTAGCGATGCCCAGGCAACCTTAAAACTGGCGGAGTACTTGCAAAACCTGATAAAAACCCAATAAAAAACCCCCAACCAAACGTTGAGGGCTTTTTAAACTCACTTTTCGTGATTATTTTTTGTGACCACCTTTAGCGTGTGCAGCTAATGAATCAGCCATGTGGATTGAATCAGCTTTAGCTTTTTCAGCAGCAGCAGTTGCTTCAGCAGCTTTAGCAGCTTCAGCTTCAACATTAGCAATTGAATCTTGCTTTTGTTTTTCTACAGCAGCAATTGAATCCGCTTTTTCTTTGTCGCGTTTTTCAATTTCTTCTTTTGAAGGACCACAAGCTACGAAACCAGCTGTTAAAGCGGCAATAGCTACGATTGATAATACTTTTTTCATTTTTGTTGTGTTTTATTTGGTTTAAAATTTAGGCGCAAAAATAGGGGTTTTTTCCACACTTTAACAATTAATGTGAAAAATAGTGCTATTTTTTCAACATTCTACCTGTTAGTATAAGCGCTTAATTTGAATAACAGTAAATTTACCATTGATGTATTCGTTACTTAAACCCTTCCTCTTCAGCTTAAATCCTGAAAAAGCCCATCACCTCACTTTTTCTTTGCTCAGATTTTCCAAATATATTCCCGGTTTTTCATGGTTTTCAAATAAATACTATCAGAGCAATCACCCCGCCTTGAAACGAAAGCTTTTCGGACTTGAATTCACCAATCCTGTTGGACTTGCGGCGGGTTTGGACAAGGATGCCGTTGCTTTTAACGAGCTCGGGGCATTGGGATTTGGTTTTATTGAAATTGGCACTGTAACCCCTAAACCTCAGCCCGGTAATGATAGTCCGAGGTTGTTCAGGCTCATTAAAGACGAAGCAATCATAAACCGTATGGGGTTTAATAATCATGGCGCCTTTGAAGCCGCAGAGCGTTTAAAGCATCGCAAAGACAAATCCCTGGTCATAGGCGGAAATATTGGCAAGAACAAACTAACGCTAAACGAAAACGCAATAGATGATTACACCGCCTGTTTTAACGCGCTCTTTGATGTGGTTGACTATTTTGTTGTAAATGTATCCTCCCCCAACACACCTAACCTCAGGGACCTCCAGGAAAAGGAACCGCTCACCAATCTTCTTAATACTATTCAAAAACTTAACCACAGCAAGACCAAACCTAAACCGGTGTTGTTAAAAATAGCGCCCGACCTTACAAATGGCCAGCTTGATGATATTATTGACATTGTAAAACAAACAAAAATAGATGGCATTATTGCCACAAACACCACTGTTTCGCGTGAAGGGTTAAGTTTAAAGGAAGATGAACTGAAAGTTATAGGGGCTGGCGGATTAAGCGGAAAGCCTCTTGCAAAAAGAAGCACCGAAGTGATCCGTTATCTGAAACAAACATCCGGAAATGCTTTTCCGGTTATTGGCGTGGGAGGCATTCATTCTGCAGCCGATGCGATGGAAAAGCTGGAAGCCGGCGCCGACCTCATTCAGTTATACACAGGTTTTATTTATAAAGGACCAGGATTGATCAAAGAAATTAACGAAGCCATTCTCGCTAAAAAATAAATACTATTAGCTAACAATTAACCATTACTTTTGGAAAACTAAACATGCTCAGAATAACAGAATGTCCGCGGGACGCCATGCAAGGCATAAAGCAGCAAATTCCAACGCAGCTGAAAGCTGATTACATCAATCAGTTGCTGAAAGTGGGCTTTGATACTATTGATTTCGGAAGCTTTGTTTCACCAAAGGCAATTCCCCAAATGGCGGATACAGCCGAAGTACTAAAGAAACTCGATCTTGCCTCTTCCCGCTCAAAGCTGCTGGCTATTATTGCCAATCTTCGCGGCGCGCAGGACGCATGTGCTTTTGATGAAATTTCTTTTCTTGGTTTTCCATTTTCTATTTCAGAAACTTTCCAGCAACGCAATACCAATTCTTCCATTACCGAATCATTAGCGCGGGTTGAAGAGATTCAGAACCTCTGCGTTAAACATAATAAAAAACTGGTGGTGTACATTTCAATGGCTTTTGGGAACCCTTACAACGATGTATGGAGCCCCGAGCTGGTAATTGGCTGGTGCCGCAAATTAAGGCAACTTGGCATCACCTACTTACCCTTGGCAGATACCATTGGTTGCTCCACCCCCGAGAACATTACCGAATTATTTACCGAACTGATTCCTGAATTAAGCTCTGTACAATTTGGCGCCCATCTCCACACCACAAAAGCCACTGCTTATGAAAAGATAGAAGCTGCTTATGAAAGTGGCTGCAGGCACTTTGATGTGGCAATTCACGGTTTTGGCGGCTGTCCGATGGCGAAGGATGAATTAACCGGAAACCTTTCTACACAAGCTCTGGAGTCTTTTTCCAAAAAAAATAACATCGCTCTTAATTTAAAAGACAACGAATTAATGAAGTGTTACGAAAGCAGCTGGAAGATTTTCAATAATTATCATTAACGAAATTGTTAAACACCCGATTTTTTTTCTTTGTTCTTTAAAACCCTTTCGATGTATTTTTCGGTTGGAAGCAAGGATGTTTGAATTCTTCTGGCGTATTGAATGCTATCCAAAATATCTTTGTTTTTTTCTTCTATCAGTTGGTTCTTGGCTTCAACTTCCACTTTTTGTTGTGTAATAATGGTATTCGCTTTCTGTTTTTGCCGGTATCCTCTTAAAATAAAAAGCGCGAGAAGAAGCACAAGAAATAATCCCGCGCTTACCGAATAAGTAATAACCTTTTGTCTTTGTTTTTCTTCGGCTGCCACGGCGTCCTTTTGATCCTGCTCTGCTTTAATGGCACTTTCTTTTTTCTCAAACTCATACTGCATTTGTTTTTTCAGTCCGCTCTTACGGGTTTCGGCATTATTTATGCTGTCGGCCATTTGCTTAAACAGAACAAACATCTCCAGAGCATCTTTGTATTTACCTTGTTGCTTATAGATATTGCTTAGTATCTGCCCGGCATTCCTTATATTTTCAGGATAGCCGAGTTCCTTTGCTATTTGAAGCGAACGCTTTCCACACTTCTCGGCCTCCTTATAATGTTCCAGCTTCAATTCAATGCGCGCGATGTTATTCAGCGAGTTGGCAATGCCTTGTTTGTCTCCGATATCATCCCTTATCTTCAGAGCTTTGTGGTAGCCTTCCAATGCCCGGGGAAAATCGCCCTGATTCTTGTAAATGACGGCGATGTTGTTCAGAGAGCGGGCAATGCCTCTTTGGTCTCCGATTTCTTCCTGGATCTGAAGAGCTTTATTATATCCTTCCAATGCCTTATTAATTTTGCCTTGATTATTATAAATGGCCGCAATGTTGTTCAGCGAAACGGCAATATCTTGTTTGTCTCCTATTTTTTCACGTATTACCAGCGATTTGATATTCCATTCCAATGCCTTTGTAATGTCGCCTTGATTACTGTAAATCTCCGCGATGTTACTTAACGACAAGGCAATGCCTCTTTGGTCTCCGATTTCTTCCCGCAGGTGCAGCGCTTGGTAATGTCCTTCTAATGCCTTGGGAATATCTCCCAGATTATTGTAAATACCCGCGATGTTATTCAGCGAGTAGGCAATACCCTGTTTATCTCCTATTTCTTGCCGTATCTTAAGTGCTTTGTTATTCCATTCCAATGCCTTAAGAATGTCACCCTGAGTATCATAAATATGTGCAATATTATTCAGAGAGAGGGCAATGCCGTATTTATCCCCAATTTCTTCCCGGATCTTCAGCGCTTTGTGATACCCTTCCAATGCTTTGGAAAGATCGCCCTGATTCATGTAGATAATGGAGATGTTGTTCAGAGAGAGGGCAATGCCTTGTTGGTCTCCGATTTCTTCCTGTATCTTCAGAGCTTTATGATATCCTTCCAATGCTTTGGGAATGTCGCCGAGATTATTATTAATGGCCGCAATGTTGTTCAGCGAGACGGCGATTCCCTGTTTGTCCCGCATTTCTTCCTGTATCTTTAGCGCTTTGTGATACCATTCCAATGCCTTAGGAATGTTGCCCTGATTGCTGTATACATACCCAATATTGTTGGAAGCATCAGCAATTCCTTTTTTGCCCGCCTTCGCTATGGCTTCGTTGGACGATGTACTTAATTTTTCGGATAGTAACAAAGTCTTCTCAGCATATAGCAAAACATCTTTATCATCCATTGATTCTTCGCTGAGCTGATAAAGGATTTTGACTTTGTTAGTGTCTTGTTTTGCGTTTTTTAATAAGGATAAGAGGGAGTCCATCTTCCTTGGTACTTCGGCGGACGCAGCTATTTTATCTTGTTGCGCAAGCAAAGCAAATTGACAAAAATAAAAAGTCAATGCGAGGAGAAAATATTTTAATTTATATAACAATGTTCCTTTCTCTTTTACCTTGTTGCTGTTATACTCCGCCACCTTTATCCTTGTTGCTTAATATTCTTTCAATGTATTTTTCTGTCGGAAGCAAGGATGTTTGAATGCGTCGTGCATATTTAATGCTATCCAGGATGTCTTTGCTTTTTTCTTCTATCAATTGGTTCTTGACTTCAACTTCTATTTTTTGTTGTGTGATAATTGTATTGGCTTTTTGTTTTTGCCGGTATCCTCTTAAAATAAAAAGCGCGAGAAGAAGCACCAGAAATAATCCCGTGCTTACCGAATAAGTTAAAACCTTTTGTCTTTGTTTTTCTTCGGCTGCCACCGCGTCCTTTTGATCCTGCTCTGCTTTGGTGGCGCTTTCCTTTTTCTCAAACTCATACTGCATTTGTTTTTTCAATCCGCTCTTGCGGGTTTCTGCATTATTTATGCTGTCGGCCATTTGCTTAAATAAAACAAACATTTCAAAGGCATCTTTGTATTTACTTTGTTGCTGATAGATCTTACTTAATACCTTCGCTGCATTGCGAATATTTTCAGGATAGCCCAAATCGTTAGCTGTTTGAAGGGATCTCTTGCCAGAGTTCTCCGCTTCCTTGTAATGTTTCAGCTTTAGTTCTATGTCTGCTATGTTGTTGAGTGAATACGCGATACCTTGTTTATCTCCTATCTCTTCCCTTATCTTAAGGGCTTCGTAAAACAATTCTAATGCTTTAAAAACTTCTACCTTGCCGCCAGGCAGATCGCCTCGCTTATCGTAAATTCTCGCGATGCTATTGAGCGAGAAGGCAATGCCTTGTTTGTCCCCTATTTCTTCTCTTATCTTCAGTGCTTTATAATTCCCTTCCAATGCCTTAGTAAGGTCACCAAGTTTATTGTCAATAGCGGCGATGTTGTTCAGCGCTAGCGCAATACCGCTTTTATCTCCAATTTCTTCTCCTATTTTCAATGCTTTGTGGTATCCTTCCAACGCCTTAGGAATGTCTCCCTGACTATAATAAATGGCCGCGATGTTATTCAGTGAGCTGCCAATGCCGCGTCTATCCCCAATTTCTTCCTGTATTTTTAGTGCTTTGTAAAACACTTCCAATGCCCTTGGAATTGCACCCTGATTCATATAAATACCCGCGATGTTACTTAGGGAGCGTGCAGTACCGTATTTGTCCCCCATTTGCTCCTCTATCTTCAGCGCTTTATGATATCCTTCCAGTGCCTTTGGTATATCGCCCTGATTCATGTATATACCCGAGATGTTATGTAGGGAGGTGGCAATACCTTGTTTGTCTTTTATTTGTTCTTGTATCTTAAGGGCCTTGTAATTCCATTCAAGCGCTTTGGGAATGTAGCCCTGCTTTCTGTAAACATAGCCGATGTTGTTGGAAGCATCTGCAATTCCTTTTTTGTAATTTAATTTTTCCGCTAATTGCAAGGCCGTCTGAGCATAAAGCAGGATATCTTTATCCTCTGAAGATTCCTCACTAAGTTTGTATAGGATATTTACTTTGTTAGTGTCTTGTTTAGCGGTTTTTAAAGTGATAAGAGCGAGTCAATGTTACTTTTTTGTGCAAGCAATGCACTGTGACAAAGAAAAAAAGTCAGAGTGAGAAGAGAATATTTTAATTTTGGTTTCAATGTACACTCAAAGCCATCACATCTTAATTCCTATCACAAGTAAATCATCCACCTGTTCGTAACGCTCCATCCAGCTGTTGACATCACTCTTAAGAAGCCGTCCAAGATCATCCATAGGCATTGATGATTTTTCGATGAGTAAATTTTTAAGATTTTTACTCATGTATTTTTTTCCGTCTTTTCCTCCAAACTGATCTGAATAACCATCGGTAGTGGCGTACAAACAATCCCCTTCCTGTAATTGGATTCCATGAAGAGCATAGTTAAAATTAAATTCGGTAAAACTCGCAATACTTGCCTTACTTGGTTTAATTTCGGTAAGGTCTTTTGTAGCGTGATGGTAAATCCATAAAGGCCGGTTGGCGCCTGCAAAAGAAACATGACGTGTGCGCGTATTCACTTTCAGTAAACAGATCTCCATTCCGTCTTTGCTTTTACCTTCGTTTTGCTGTCTCAGTGTTTCTTTGATGCTGTTGTTGGCAAGGAAAAGAATTTTATCGGGTTCAGTAGTTTGCTTGGCGGCATCGTGTAATTTATCCGAACAGATCATACTCATGAATCCCCCAGGCACACCGTGACCCGTACAATCACAGCCGGCAATCAAAAACTCTTCCTGGTTAATTTGTTTGAACCAGTAAAAATCGCCGCTTACAATATCTTTCGGTTGAAAAAACACAAAGAGCGAAGGCCATGCTTTTTTTATTTCGTTAATCCCCGGAAGAATAGAATCCTGTATGCCTTTGGCGTAATTGATGCTATCGGTAATTTCCTGGTTCTTGTACTCAATTTCCAGCTTTTGTGTATTTATTTCTTTCGTTCTTTCAGCAATGATAGCTTCAAGTTTTATATTCTGCTCCCGTAACCGTTTTACATTTAATTTAATTAAAAAATAAACCAAAGCAAGCAACGCAATCGCATAAAGGGCGTAAGCCAATACAGTACGGTACCATGGCGGTAAGATCGTAAAAGAAATTTTAATTTCCTGTCCCTCAACTCCTAGAATATTCCTGGAGCGAACGAAAAAAACGTAATCGCCCTCATACAAGTGATCCAGTAAAATTTCTTTTCGGTTTGAATACGGTCCATATTCTTTATCACGTCCTTTCAAATAATACGAAAAGAGTAACTCATTCTTATCAATGTAATCCGATGCTCCCAGCTTGATGGAAATGGAATTGGAACCATAATTAAGCACAATGTCTTTTAAAACAGTGCGCGGACTTATATTAAAATAAAACTGATCAGAATCATTGCCGCATATAAAAGTATTTACAAACGTGTTAAGAAACGCGCCTGCCTTTTTAAGCGTGAGGTCGTAACAGTACAAACCGTTATTGGTTCCTATGTACACCAGTGAATCGCTGAAACAAAATGATTTTACGTTTGATTCTTTAATACGGGAGAGCTGTAAGGACTTCTCCACAAAAACGCCGTTTTGCTTTTCGAAGCAAGCCAGACTCTCTTTAGCCGTTTCATCATTTTTTGGTTTGCTTGTTAACCACACCTGGTTATGAATGGTAATGGCCTTTATAACGTATTGTTTTTCGTTTAATATCTGAAAGGCAGGGTTAGGTTTCACCGAGTAACTTCCGTTTTCATTAATTACGCTGCTTATTCCCTGGTCGTGGGCCAGAAGAATTTCTTTATTGTAAGAAAAAAGATAACTTTCCTTCAGACTGGGAAGACCTTCTTTTTCGGTAAGATGTGCCAATTCCTTTTTTTGCGGAACTTCCACATAAATCCCACTTTCCGTCGTACTAAAATAAACCGACCCGTCATCGCCAATGGCCATTGTGCGGATATCAGCGTCGAGGTCAAAAACTTCTTTTATGATCGTAAATCCTTTTTCACCTAAGGTACCTTTCGCAAATCCGCTTTCTGTGCCAAGGTATAACAAGTCGGGCTGCGAAGGATGAACAAACAGGCAATGCAGCGCGCTGGGTGTTTCGTATATTAACTTAAAATTGTTGTTTTCGAGAATATATAAACCCGATCGCGTGCCGGCCAGCAGCTTATCGCCTGCTCTAACGAGGCACCAGGAAGTTTCGGTAAGATTAGTAGTTTCAAATTTTAAAGTGGAACTATTGTATTTTAAAACCCCTTTGTCGGTTGCCAGGTAAGCGGTTTCTCCAAAAAAGATACAGGCTTCAATGGTCCCTTTAATACCATCTGCTTTTGCAAAATTAGTAACCGGACTGTTGAATTCTATAAAACTCACTCCCTTTGCAAGTGCCAGCCATATATGGCCCTGCGAATCGTTATAAATATAATTTACGGCATCGTCCTGCAAATCGTTGCTGCTGTTAATGTATTTAACGGGCCTGAATGCTGCATCGGTAATAAGTAATCCCCCGGTCACGGATCCAAACGCAAAATTATCGTTCCCGATGTTAGCGGCGCAATACACTGTTTTAGAAGACAGCCATTCTGAAACTGGCGTGGTTATTTGGTTGATCGTTGAAAGATCAGGAATTGAAGGATTAAAACGGAACTCAAATACCTTGTTGGGAGTTATGATGTAATACCCCTCTCCTTTACCTTTGATAATTCCCCTCACGGGATTTGAATTATCGGCAAACTGGCTTCCTTCCTTAAAAAATTCAAGCTGATTATTAACCGACAAATATTTTAACCCCTTCCCCTTCTCCCTTAAAACAAGCGTGTTGCCCACTTTAAAAAATGTATGAAATCCTTCTTCTCCGGCGGGAATTATTTTGAGAGACTTATAATCGTAATCGATAATTTTTTCGTTGCTGCAAAAATAAACATGATTTTTAAGGGCGATGATGGTCCAGAACCTTCCTAATTCCTTTTCGCTTTGCGGCAACAGGTGTAACAGGGATTCAAATTTATATGTACCGTTGCCAAGCTGAACAATTCTGCCGAAGTCACCATCGCCTCCCACAAACACCTGTTCGCTTTCATCTTTGGCAAGCGAAAGGCAAAGAAACGGCAAATTCAGCCATTCCCAGCTTGCGCCGTTGTTTATGATAACCCCATCGTTGTTAGCCACAAAAACACGGCCATACAGATCCTGAATAATAGAACGATTTTGATCTGCTCCATTATATTGTGCGGGGAGATAATTGTGCAAAAAATAATTTCCCTTTTGCGCGTTTAATCGGGTTGTTATAAAAACAAGTAAGTAAAAAAATATTTTAATGATCAGCTTCAACCCTGTTGATATAAGCTCTAAATTTAATTTTATTTTTTTACTTTATAGCGTAATACTGGCAGTTTATGTGTTTAAAAGTTGTAGTTGCCGTTTGCTGAAATTTTCATACATTTAGTAGATAATCCAAAAAAACATGATTAAACATTTTACTTTCATTCTGTGCTTTTTAAGTATAACTTTTTTATCGGCCCAGTCCGTTCCAAACGGCGGTTTTGAAAGCTGGCAGGTGGGAACTTATGAAGAACCTGTAGATTACAAAACCTCAAATTCAGAAAACAAAAATAATGGAAGCGGTTTTAACCCCATTAATACTGTTAAAACAACAGACGCATATTCGGGGCAATACGCTATTAAACTTACTACCGCCGGCAGCGGTACTGACACCTCCATTGCTTTTTTCGCGGATGGAAATCCCAATTCAGGAGTTTTTGATGGAGGTATACCTTACACACAAACACCAACGGGTATCCGTTTTCATTACAAAAGCAATATCATTGGTACCGACAGCGCAATTTTTCTTGTTTTTTTTAAGAAAAACGGGGTAAATATCGGGAACTATATTTACAAATTTTCTGCTACTAAAACAGTGTACACCTTGTTTAACGCAACTTTTTCTCCCGCATTACCCACAGCACCGGATACAATGATGATAGCTTGCGCATCCAGCAACGCATTTTCCAATTCGGGATTCATGGTGGGCAACATGATGCAGATAGACAGTGTGGCATTAACAGGGGTTACTTCTCAGCCGGGGCTTTTAAATGGTAATTTTGAAAACTGGGTCACATCTTCTGATTATAAATTAAGTGGGTGGACACTTGACGGTGATTATCAACGCAGCAATGATTTTTATTCAGGTAGTTATGCCCTTGAGCTGCAAACTGTGGAGCCGGCGTTTGGTAATAATCAGATCAGGGTTGGCCGTGCCATGACAGGTATGCCTACTCAAAGCAGCACTCTCGGAGGAACTCCATTTTCAAATCAGGTAGATACATTGGTATTTTTCTATAAGTACCTTCCGGCTGATCCTGTTGACAGCGCTAGATTCTTCGCCAACTTTAAAAAGAACGGTGTGTTTATAGGCAATGCATTCAAGCTTCTGCCCATTTCCGCTTCCTATCAACAAGTTATAATTCCTTTTAACACCGGACAGGCACCAGATACCGTTCTATTTACCTTTGAATCTTCTAAATGGCCGGTTCAGGAATCTTACATTGGTTCCGATCTTAAAATAGATAATTTCTACCTGAAATCGCAAAAACTGCCCATCGCTAAATTTAATGCTCCGCCCTACGGGTGTAAAGGACAACCGGTAAACTTAACAGACGCGTCTTATAACATGGCTAACGCCTGGGGCTGGATTACTCCCGGTGGAACGCCGGGCAGCTCAACCGCGCAAAACCCGGTGGTCATCTATAGTACCACAGGTACTAAAACCATTACTATGATTTGCAGTAATCAATTTGGTTCAAGTTCAACCGTTTCTAAAACTATTACTATTAATTCTATCCCGCAGGTTAGCAGTACCTCAACGGTAACACCCTGCGGAGGAAGTAATGAGGTATTAACCGCAAGCGGCGCTAACTCCTATACCTGGAACACCGGTGCCAATACACCAACCATTTCAGCTTCAGTAAGCGTAACCACTATTTTTACAGTAGTAGGAGCTTCCAACGGATGTACTAATTCAGCTACCGGAATTGTTGTGGTACCAGGAGTTCCGCGTCCTGACATCTGCATGGTAACAGTTGACAGCGCCAACGTTTACAATAATATTTACTGGAACAAAACTGATTACCCGATGCTTGACTCCATGATTATTTTCAGAGAAGTAATTGCAAATACGTACAAGCGCATTGGGGCTGTTTCTAAAAATGCTTTAAGTTTCTTCGTAGATACTGCCCGCAGCGTTGGGCCCGCAAATGGCGACCCTAACATTTCAACCTACCGCTATAAATTACAGATACGAGATACCTGCGGATCTTATGGTCAGAAAAGTTTATGGCATAACACGGTTTATTTTACGCATAGTGGCGGAACATTTTTCTGGACCAATAACTACATGGTTGAGGGAGGAATTAACCCTGTTCAGACTTACAGTTTAATGGTGTGCATGAATCCAAACTCCTCACCCGTATATTCCGTGGTTGGAACCACAACCGGAAATCAGAGCACACTCAATGATCCTTTTTATACCATTTATCAGGCAACGGCCGACTGGCGTGTTGAAGCCAACTTAGGCTATTCCTGTGCCGCAACTTTAAAACCTATCGCAGGAAATAATATTTTGGGCGGCGCAGTGAAATCGCGCAGTAATATTCAAAATAACAGGGCAATCGGCTTTAAAGAAAATACGCTGGCTTCTTCGGTAAAACTTTATCCTAATCCGGCAAACTCAATCATAACACTTGAGTTAAACTTAAATCCGGAAGAATATAAAAGCCTGGATGTAACTATTACCAATGTTCTTGGCGCGGTAATGTATGCCGGAAAAATGGAAAGCGCCACAAAAACCATTGACCTGAATGGTTTCGCAAAAGGCATCTATTTATTAAATGTGCATGGATTAAACGGTAAGGCAACATTTAAAGTAGTTAAAAATTAATATAAGTCTTTCTAAGAAAGAGGGGTGTAATAACAATTGCATCCCTTTTTTTATTTGTTTGGGGTAATTAATTTCTCAAACAATTTCGTCAGTACTGGGTACAAAAATTGCAAACATTTTAATAAACCACACTCTCATGATAAAAAGATCCTCAACAGCAACCTGGCAGGGCTCAGGTAAACAAGGCAGCGGCAAATTAAGCACCGAAAGCAAGCTTATCGAAAACGCCGATTTTGCCTACAACACCCGATTTGAAAATTCAAAAGGCACTAATCCCGAAGAGCTTATTGCCGCGGCACACGCCAGTTGCTTCAGCATGAAGTTTAGTTTCGTACTTGCTGAAGATCATTATACCGCCGATGTAATTGAAACTACATGTACCATTACTTTATCTGAAGGAAAAATAACGAAATCACATCTGAATGTAAAAGCAAAAGTTCCGGGCATTAGCAAGGAGGATTTTATCATTGCTTCGGAAAAAACGCTGAACGAGTGTCCGGTATCAAAAGCCCTGAATGTTGAAATAACCATGGAGGCTATTTTAACCGATGAATTAGAACTAGACCCAACAAATAAATCTTAAAAGTATAATTATGAGAACCACTAAAAATACAACCGACAAGCACAATCAACAAGGTAATTCCAAAAAACCACGTCCCGAAATAAGAGATGACATGGACAGCAGAAAAAATAAAGAAAACGGTTTTAAGGGTAACGATAAAAAAACCAAGAAAGCGTCTGCAAAGAAAAAAGCAAAAAAATAACCAGATAGATTAATTATTTTTAAATTATGCTTAAAATAGCAATAATTGTAGGAAGCACACGTCCCAATCGTAAAGGTAAAGGAGTGGGAGACTGGGTATTTGGCATTTCTAAAAAAAGGACAGATGCTGAATTCGAGCTCGTGGATATTGCGGAATACAACCTACCCTTGTTGGATGAACCGGTGCCACCTTCTTCGGATAATTACACGAAAGAGCATACTAAAAACTGGTCTGCCAAAATAAAATCGTTTGACGGATTTATATTTGTAACACCTGAATACAATCACAGCACTTCGGCCGCTTTAAAAAACGGGCTTGATTTTTTATATAAGGAATGGAATAATAAATCGGCGGGCTTTGTAAGCTATGGTTTTGCTGGCGGAATAAGGGCCGTGGAACAATTGAGACCCATCATGGCCACGCTTCAAATGGCGGACGTGAGAACGCAGGTAACCCTTTCGTTTCAAGTCGACTTTGAGAATGATGCATTAAAGCCTGCCGCACACCAAGAAAAAACACTTAACAAACTGTTTGATGAAGTTATTGCCTGGGGAACAGCGCTAAAAACACTTCGAAAATAATTTCAGGAGATGGTATGCGAATAGAAGGTTTAAACCTTATCTCTAATTATTTAAAAGTTCAAATTTCGCAACGCTTAACACAAACAACTTATTGTCTTTAAGCGTTCGTACCACAGTTTCTTTTTCCTTCTGTCTTATAATATGAGAAAAATTAATCTTTTTATTTTCAGAATAATGTAACCAGGAAACAAATTTCTGAAGGTTAAAGGTAAGATCGCGGTACTCCCTGCTTAAAGGAGGCTCATCGCAAATAAACTTCAGCTTAATGGTATCGCCGGTTTCAATCAGCAGCTTAAAAGAGCAATCTTTATAATAATTCACCAGGTCTTGGTTAACCTGAGCCGCTTCATTGGCGCTTTTAAAAACCACTCCAATAAAAGGCGGCTTTCCGTCAGGTAATTTAAAAACAAGCTCCATGAGGTAAAGTTACCGCGCTATAATTAAAAGCCTGCTACGAATTATAGTTTGTGCGTAATTTTACTTCTTCTCACTTACGCCTGTTTGCGAAGCACCGGTAGAGTTTGCAGGTTCCATTTGCTGATTACCCTGAGTTGTGTCTTTTTTTACAAAGCCGACAGACTCTTTCCGCGCATCGGTTGTGCCATTATAAAGCTCTTCGGATTTTTTATTGCTGGTTGAATTAGCAGGTATGTTATTACTGTCGTAAGTGCTGTTGCAGGACGACATATAAATAACCGAAATTACAACTCCAGTATAAGGAATTATTTTTGCAAGGCGCATTTTCATGTATAATAATTTTTAGGTGATTATTCCTTTATACCCGAGTCCCTGAGTTCTTTTATGGTATCGTGGCTTCTCTGAAGCTGTACGCGCTGCCGCTTAATAATTTCTTCCGACCCCGGAGGCAGATCAGCGAGTTGTTCCATTACTTCATCGTATGTTTTTTTTGCAAAATCTTCGCCAAATTCACACGAGGACAGGATGGCCTTCCGGTCTTTTCCAGAGATACCAGCCTTTACATCCATCCAAACCCTGTAAAGCTTTCCTGAATTGGTAGTTTCATTTTCTTCAGGTTGCTCATCCAGGCTCACAAACTTTCTCAGTTCATCGGCAAAATCTTTACTCTGAATACTGAATTCTGTAAACAATGTCTTAAGATCCGTTTCTTCTGTTTCAGAAGCGGCCTTTTTATACCCTTCGTAACGATCGTTATTAATAATAATTAAAGCGTTAACAGTGGTACTGGTTTCGGTTTTCATATTTCAAAAAAATAGTTTAAGTTCATTAATCATTTTAAATGTTCGTGCCCGGCCCTTACGCGAATACATTGGCAAGCGCATCTGTTCCTACACACGCGGAACTGTAGAAGGCACTCTACATACTGTATACTTAATTTCCTCCCATATTAAAAACGGATACCGGTTACCCGATTGTTTGAACCCAGTATTCATGCGGCACCGTGGCATATTTTTTTAAACTGATATTTCGGAAAAACAGGGAAATGCAATTTACGCACAACCCGTTAGGGATTAATCTGAAAGAGAAATGCAACACGCGCATTCCTTCAATCGAAATTAAAAAAACCGGAAAGCATGGCAAGAGCTAGATACTATTATCGCCTGTGTGAAGCAGAAAAAATAAAACAAACATATTCCTCCTGGATTCATAAAAGAGCGCACATTGGCGGCGGCCAGTTTGATGTGCTCAAAAAAATAAGCATTAAACCGAAACGCTCCCAGAGGGCGGAAAAAATCGCATCTGACAATTTGTTTATTGTGAGATTTGAATTTGTAAATACCAGGCCTCTCGACGCATGGCTTTTCCTCATTAATAATGGTCTTGCAACGGGCATTGATACCGCTTCCGCACCATCTGAACCCATCAGTCAGCCCTCTTTCGACGAGAACATGTAAAACCACTGGCATGAAAAATATTTCCAAAAAATTAGATATAATTATTGCCGATGATGATGCAGACGACCAGTACCTCATGCAAAAAGGAATCTGGGAGCTTAATCTTAATCATAAGATCACCGCTGTATATAACGGCATTCAACTCATGGATTACTTACAAAGCAAAGGCATGTATAAAAATTCGAAAGATCCTAAACCCGATTGCATTTTCCTTGACCTGAATATGCCGCTGCTTAACGGCACGGAAGCTTTAAAACGCATGAGAAACGCGGGAATGAATGATATACCGGTTTTTATTTTAAGCACAAGTAAATCTCCACAGGAAAAAAACACTTTGCTTTCAATAGGCGCGCGGGGCTTTTATACTAAAACACACGAGTACCCCGTATTGAAACAAATGATCAGCGAAATAATCGAAGAAGTTTATAAAATTAACCCGGGAGCGGAAGGATCAAAGGCAAGCTAGTACTGAAGAAATATGAAGGGGGCAGGCAAGAGTAAAAAACAAAAGGTTACCCAAAAAGAAAAAACGCCCGGCAATCTTCTTAAAGGCAAACAAAATCTTCCGGCAGACAAAAACGAATTTCCAACACATCTCATGCCAATGCTGGCCACGCTGGTTAATAAACCTTTGGAAGAAGACCAGGGATGGTTTTACGAGGTTAAATGGGATGGCTACAGAGCATTGGCCTTTGTAAATAAAGGCACCGTAGAACTCAAATCGCGAAATAATAAAACGTTCAACGAAAAATTTTACCCGCTTATACAAACTCTTAAAAAGTGGAAGATAAATACTATTGTGGATGGTGAAGTGGTGGTGCTTAACAATAAAGGTGTTTCAGATTTCACTGCGCTCCAAAACTGGCGAAGCGAGGCGGATGGCGAACTGGTATTTTATCTTTTTGATATTTTGTGGCACGACGGTAAAGACTTAACAGGCTTACCCCTCTCTGATCGGAAAAAGATATTAAAAAATACTATTCCAAATTCGGCTAACATCAGGGTAAGCGAAAGCTTTAATATTCCCGGAAAAGAATTTTTTGAGCTTGCAAAAGAAATGAAACTCGAGGGCATCATTGCGAAAAAAGAAGACAGCGCGTACCAACCCGGTGCAAGATCAAAAGACTGGCTGAAAATAAAAGCCAATAAACGACAGGAAATGGTGATTGGTGGTTACACTCTAAATGAAGGTTCCTCGAAGCCCTTTAGTTCACTACTGGTTGGGGTTTTTGAAAAAGACAAACTTGTTTACACCGGAAAAATAGGAACAGGCTTTAATATTAAAATGCAAGATGAAATGCTGAAGCAATTTGCAAAGCTCATAACTTCGAAAGTGCCTTTTTCTTATATACCTGATATTAATAAGCCTTCGCGCTTTCGTCCGAATCCTCCAAACGCGAAAGCCGTGTGGCTCAAACCAAAACTGGTTTGTGAAGTGAGTTACGCCGAGCTCACCTTCGATGGTATTATGCGGCATCCTTCCTTTGCAGGTATGCGAATAGATAAAAAAGCCAGCGATGTGGTTTTAGAAAAAGAAAATTCAGTGGCAGTAGTCTCCGGCAGGAAAAAAAATTCAATTCAAAAAACTTTTAAACCTTCCACCAGTGGGGAAAGAAAAACTCTTTTAAATCCAACCGATGAAACACAGGTTAGAAAAATAAACGGCCATGAAATAAAATTCAATAACCTGAGTAAAATTTACTGGCCAAAGGAAAACATTACCAAGCGTGATATGCTGAACTATTATTACCGCATGGCTCCATATATTTTGCCCTACTTTGAAGGCAGACCGCAATCACTGAACCGTTTTCCAAATGGCATTACCGGGAAAAGTTTTTATCAGAAGGATGTAACCGGAAAAGTGCCCGACTGGATAAAAACATTTTTGTATCATAGCGACGCAGATGGCCGCGACAAACATTTTCTTGTACCACACAATGAGGCGGGGATACTGTACATGGCTTCATTAGGTTGTATTGAATTAAATCCGTGGAACAGTACCGTTAAAAACCCTGACCAGCCGGATTGGTGCATCATAGATCTTGATCCGGATAAAAATTCATTCAATCAGGTAATAGAAGCGGCCCAGGTCACAAAAAAATTATTAGACAGTTTAAAAATACCTTCTTACTGCAAGACCAGTGGCTCAACCGGTTTGCACATTTATATTCCACTGGGTGCCAAATACAGTTACGAGCAATCCAAAGAATTTGCCAGAGTCATAGTTACTATGGTGCATCACGAGATTCCGAAGTTTACAAGTATCGAAAGAATGGTACGTAACAGGAATGGTAAAATGTATCTCGACTTTCTTCAGAATCGTCCACAAGCTACAGTAGCCGGTCCTTATGTTTTACGTCCTAAACCCGGCTCACCGGTATCTATGCCACTATATTGGGAGGAAGTAAAGAAAGGTTTGAAAATAACTGACTTTAATATATTTAATGCTTATGACCGGGTTAAAAGCGAAGGAGATATTTTTAAACCAGTGCTTGGAAAGGGAATTAACCTTTTAAAGATTGCAGAAAGTTTTTCGAAATAATTACCTAACCACTTTCAGGGCATGACTTGTTTTTTGAGCTTACCCGTTAACTCAAAAGGATATTCTATCCATTTACTTTTTGAAGAAGATTTAAAATAATACAGCGCGACTTTATCTTCCCGGAATAACTTTTTGGAACGGTCGCGAATATATTCCAGGATGCTCTCGTAACTAAGATCGTACAAAATGGCCACATCCTTTTTCAAATCATTGATCAATATCCGTTCTTCCAGCGATTGATATGGTTTAAGGGCGTAGAGTTTAATTACTTTTTTACGGGTTGCTGATTCAGCATAATCGACAAGAAGCTCTTTCACTACTTTAAACTCGCGGCTATTTCTTTTAATCTGCTCCATCTTAAGGCTGCACATTCAGTCTGCCACCTTTTACCTGGAAAATCACGTCTTTCATCAGTTTGCCCTCAAGCCCTTTTATTCTCATTTTTCCCGCATCAACAATGAGCTTAAAATCCATCCGGTAATTTCTCACATCGGTTTTATCCGCAAGCGAAACGGGATCAAACTGCGCGATGCAGGCCACTTCGGTACCGTTGGTGACAAGAACACCGTTCATGTTATATTCTTTTTCATCATCTATCTGTTGGTTAAATCGGAAAAGGCTTTCGCTTATGTTCCCCTTGTAAACAATAATTTGTTCGCCATAAGAAGCCAGGGTACTATCAAATTTAGCGTCATCTGACTTTAAAGTAGCGGCATCGAAACTGAGAAAAAAATCACCGGTAGCGGTGTTAAGTATCATTTTAGAATAATTAGTTGCCGCCGAATAATTATTTGATTGCAGGAGCATGCGATCTTCCATGGCACCGATATTCCTTACC
>JACDDR010000012.1:16383-21796 GCA_013816895.1 Bacteroidota bacterium | reverse complement strand
TTCCTTACCTGTGCGTTTAAAACACTTCCCAGAAGGAAAAGTACCGCAATTAAGTTTAGTTTCATAGTAACATGTATTTACACTTGAGAGTATAAGTTCATGCCACATTTTTTTTCTGTACTATAAAAAATTTACCTCGTGAATTTTATTTATAAATCAGGAGTGTTTTCTCCCCTGTGCTCTTCATATAAGCCCTGTACATGCCTTCGGTATTAAATGGCATCGTTATATTTCCCTTACGGTCCATCGCTATCAGTCCGCCCTCGCCTCCCATTTCTTTTAATTTTTTCATCACCACTTCATTGGCTGCATCTTTTACGCTCATTTTTTTGTATTCCATTAAAGCAGAAACATCATACGCCACCACAGAACGCATGAAATACTCACCGTGTCCGGTGCAGGAAACACCACAGGTTTTGTTATTCGCATAAGTGCCTGCGCCTATGATCGGAGAATCGCCAACGCGACCGTATTTTTTGTTGGTCATGCCGCCCGTTGATGTTCCTGCAGCAAGATCTCCAAACTGGTCAAGCGCAACAACACCTACTGTACCAA
Source organism: Bacteroidota bacterium (assembly GCA_013816895.1). Lineage (GTDB taxonomy): Bacteria > Bacteroidota > Bacteroidia > B-17B0 > Aurantibacillaceae > Aurantibacillus. The sequence continues at coordinate 21,241 of JACDDR010000012.1, read as the reverse complement.
ATTTATAATCCTTGTAAACTGAATCTTTATTGTAGTTATAACCATGATCCAGCTCAGTCTTCTCAGTCTGTTTTATCTTCTGCAGCTGGTCCCAGCGCTTTTGCTCAAAAAAATAAGAGGTGTCGGCAAACTCACAATTACAACTTTTCGCGAACTTCTCCGCGCCAGTACCAACCATCATTACGTGCTCTGATCTTTGCATCACACACAATGCAGCAGTAATAGGGTTCTTTACCGTCCGCACACCGGCTACAGCCCCAGCTTTCAGAGTTTTACCATCCATTATGGAAGCATCCATTTCATTTTTACCATCAGCTGTAAACACAGATCCCCTTCCGGCGTTAAATAGCGGGGAATCTTCAAGAATTTTAATAGTCACAATAACCGCGTCTGTGCTGGTGCCTCCCCTGCTCAATGTATCATAACCGGCCTGCATGGCTTCTTCAAGTTTTTCCTTGTAAGCTTTTTCAAGTTCATCGCTCATATTCTTTTTCAGGATAGTGCCGGCGCCACCATGCACTACAATGGCGAAATTCTTTTTACTGTTTTGCTTTTGTTGCGAAAAGAAAACAAGCGGAAGAACAAGAAAGAAGATAATTTTTTTCATTTTAATTTATTTAAAACCTATTGCCGCGTAACCCACCCAGTGACGGATATACGCCTTAGCCGTAACACCCATGCCACCAAGATCATTCACGTGAACAGGGTTGTTGCTGATACTTGTACTATAGCCAAGCTGAGTTCCCTGCAAAGGTTTTTGTTTTAATTCTTTGCAAAGATAATAAGACGCCAGTAATCCCGCGGGCACAGAGTACCGGCCACACCAGGTCCATTTGTACTCCTTGTAATTTTCATCTTTAACGGTGTAATGTGTAAAGAGCTTCATCTTTGAAATATCAAGTTTACCGGCAAGGCAGGAATCGATAATGACATGCTCATGGGCCACCGCTCTTTTATATCCCGTGCTATCTGCGCCATAAAAAGCAAAGTTGCTTCCACCCCACTCTTCATCACCATAATGCACGGCATCTGCAGAAATTACAAAGGCTATATCCTTACCCCACTTTAAATTGTGTTTTTTCATAGTTCCTGCCAGCGCCTTTGCAAATGCTGATGAGAGTTCAGACATCTGTTCAAAATTCGTATGAGGAACAAGAATGGAAATAATTTCAATGTTCCGGTTATAATATTGAAGAAAAGGAATTTCGGCTTCAACAGAATGCTCCATTTTCTGAAGGGTATCGTTTACCTGATACAAACTTTTATCAAGTCCGGCAATCAGCTCATCGCGCAGTGGAGAAACTTGAATTTTCCCGTAAGGACCACTCCAGTAAGTATAACTATCAAACACCAGTTGATTCTCTACCTTAAATGATTTTGCTTTGTGAGCTACACCAAACAGAATAATTGTTTTTGCTTTTATGTTTTCAAGAGCAAGAGGATATAAATAGCCGGTGTAAGTGTAGTCGTCGTGCGGGGCGATCACCGTTTTAAAGACTGTTGATTTTTTAATTCCCGCTTTATTTCTTGCGCCAGTTAATTCCTTATTCTGCGAAGTGTTTATACGGTGAATAACAGAATCCATTTGCGCCGCAGTATGTGCAAAGCCAATGGTATCTGCATAGCCTCGGGTTTTGTTTTGAGCCACACCGGGCATTGCCAGAACTAAAAAATATAACCAGATCTTTCTATTCATGATCACTTCTTATGACTTCTCCCCTTGGCCACAGCCGGCGCGTTCCATGGGTCATCCGGCCAGGAATGTTTTGGATAACGGCGTTGCAACTCTTTCTTTACCTCGTGATACATATTATTCCAAAAACTTTTTAAATCAGAAGTTACCTGCACTGGTTTATAGCCGGGAGAAAGCAAGTGCATTACTACAGCAGTTTTTCCGTTATTCAATTTAGGGGTATCACTTAAGCCAAACACTTCCTGCAAACGAACCGCAAGCACAGGCGTAGCACCGTTACTAAAATAGTCTATTTTTATTTTTGAACCGCTGGGTACATCAATTTTGGAAGGCGCGAGTTTGTCCAGTTGTTTCTGTTGTTCCTGACTTAGAGAATACAACAAAGCCTCCGAAAGGTTTATTCTTTTTAGGTCCTCGCTACGCTTTACTTCTCTTAGATACGGACCTAACCATGTTTCGCAGTTTTCAAGCAACGAACTTATATTTACATCGGGCCATTCTTCGCCCTCATTCCATTTCTTCAAACTCATGATCCTGTTCTGCAGCTGGATCATTTCTTCATCAAAGTTTAATAAATTTTCTCCGCCCGATTTAACCGCGTTAATCACCGCAGCAGCAATTAAATCAGCATTAGGATTTGCCAGCGGTTTGGACTGCAAAACAATATTACCAATCCGTAAATCTTTAGTTGCTATAATTCCTCCTTTGCGTGAATCCCACGTTACCACTTCCTGTTCTTTAACCATGGATAAAAGATCTTTTGGATTGAGTGGCGCGGCTAAAAATATTTTGCCTAAACCATCCCGGAGGTCCATGTGCGCAACTGCCAGCCAAGGCTCATGCGAGAGATCATCTTTATGCCCCGCTGTTGCTATTTTACCATTTGCCAATTGAAACTGCGCATTATTACCCGGCCGCGCCGAAGCAATGCGTTCAGGATAAGCATACGCTATAAGCAAGCCTGTTTCATAAGGATCAACAGCGCTGTTGTCTTCATCCAACTCGAGCATCTTCCGATATGACGATGCCACTTTTTCAATTCGCGCAAAACGTCCGCCGCTGTTATTGTTTCTCGCGCGTCTTAATGCTTCAACACGTAAATTAATATCAATACCTGCATCTCTCTGCAAAGGATCACGCTCTTCCAGTAAAGCAGCAATATCCGTTCCCAGTTGTTTCATGTTCTTATTTTCCGCCATCAGCAACATGTGTGCTATGCGTGGGTGACAGGCAAGACGGTGTATTTGTTTTCCATGCGCTGTTATTTTATTATTCACAAGCGCGTTCAACTGATGCAGAATATCTTTCGCCTGGCTAAGCGAAGATTTTGGAGGAGGCATGAGCCATGTTAAATCTTCAATATCACTTACTCCCCATTGCGCCATATCCAATACCAGCGATGCAAGATCAGCTTCCATAATTTCCGGAACACGGTGAGACGATAATCGTTCATGCGTGGCCATTGTCCACATACGGTAACAGACTCCTGCACTCAAACGTCCTGCCCTGCCAGCACGCTGATCGGCGGAATCTTTCGAAATGCGTAATGTTTCAAGACGTGAAAGTCCTGATTTAGGATCAAACTTCGAACCTTTTACAAAACCTGAATCCACCACTATTCTCACGCCATCAATCGTTAAACTTGTTTCTGCAATTGAAGTAGCCAATACTATTTTCCGTTTACCTTGTTTATTGGGCATAATAGCCAGAAACTGTTCCCTTTGTGGCAACTGGCCATACAAAGGATGGATGAGAATATCACTTAGTTGGCCATCCAGTAGTTCAGCGCATTTTTTTATTTCTCCTTCTCCCGGCAAGAAAACCAACACGTCGCCTTCGTGTTCTTTTACAGCACGGGCTACCATTCTCGCCGTTAGTTCAGGCAAAAGATTCGCATCGGCTTCACCGGAATAAATAACTTCAACAGGATATTGTTTTCCTTTGCTTTCAATTACGGGCGCTTTTAAAAGATGAGTGAGCTCCGGCAAATTGAGCGTAGCACTCATTACAAGAATACGCAGATCGGGGCGCAGTACTTGTTGTGCTTCGCGGCATAAGGCCAAAGCAACATCGGCATTTAAATTACGTTCATGAAATTCATCAAAAATAACAAGACCAACATTTTCAAGTGCGTTATCGTTGTGCAACATCCGTGTCAATATTCCTTCCGTAACAACTTCAATTTTTGTTTTTACACTCACGCGGTTTTCAAAACGAATTCTGAAGCCAACAGTGTTCCCAACTTCATCATCCAGTAACTCCGACATACGTGAAGCGATGGTGCGTGCGGCGAGCCTGCGGGGCTCAAGCATGATAATTTTTTTGCCGTTCAGCCAGCTCTCATTAAACAAAGCCAGGGGAAGTAAAGTACTTTTACCCGCGCCCGGCGGGGCATTTACAATGAGCGTATTTTCTGAAGCAAGAGCTTTTCTTACTGGCTCTATTATTTCAGTAACAGGTAAATTTATTTTAAAGGGATCGAAGGTCACGATTACCCGGCAAAGGTAGCCATATCGTGTTGAAAAACGCAAGTTGCTTAATTAAGTTTTCCGCCTGCTTCAAATTTTACGGTGATACTGATCCCATTTTCGTCCACCAGCATCAGCCTGTGTTTCCCTGGCGAAGGGTTAAGGGCAAGCTGGTGAATCTCTTTTGTTTCGCCAATATATTCATTATCCAGGTGCCAGTAAATTTTTGTGTTGCCATTGCGGTGCGTTGCTTCAAAAACGGTTCGACCTACATTGCCATCAATTTCTACTGGGACATAAATTTTACCGTTGGGTTTTGGGTACAATAAAGCCATCGGCCTTTCTGATACTTTAGCAAGACATTCCGGTTTGAAAGCTGGAAGCTCTTTATAATTTGGATGATTGAATTTGTAATATTTTTCTACCAGCGGTGGTAGAACAAACCAGGGAATATGAACCATGTCAAAAATATTTTCACACTCACTGTCGACCCTGTACTTTTTATTTTTACTCAGGTGAATTACCTGATGATAAGGACAAGCTGAAGCAACGAGACAAGTGGAAGGAACAAGTATTGAATCAGGATTTGTACAAAAAGCAGAAGCGCGAAAACCACTTTCGCGGCAAATGGCCACGCGCGACATCTCTTTATTGGGCCGAACAAACCAGTTTTCACTTTTTGGTAATTGAGCAAATA
>JACDDR010000012.1:0-16373 GCA_013816895.1 Bacteroidota bacterium | reverse complement strand
CTGTAAGGCCAGGCCGCCCCTCACCATCAGCGTTACCAATCCACACCGAAACAACATAATCAGGAGTTACGCCAATAGCCCAGGCATCTCGAAAGCCAAAGCTGGTCCCGGTTTTCCATGCAATTTTTTTTGCAGAGGCAAAAGCCCGCCAGTTACCGTCCTCGTCTGGTCGGTTAACTTCCACCATGGCTTCCAGTGTTGTATAAATACATGCTTTATCTGTTCCATAATTATTTTCCAATTGCGTTTGTTTTCTTTTTTCTTTCTTATTTTTTACAAATGTGAGCTGTCGCTGTTTATTATATTGAAGCTGAGCCGCAAGATTCAAATATGCCTTGTTTAAATCCCACAATTTAGCTTCTGCCCCGCCCAGGATCAGCGACAAGCCATAGTGTTTAGCGGGCTTATTAAGTGTTGAAATACCTTCTTTCTTTAATTCACTGTGAAATTTTTCCAACCCGTATTCATTCAGTAGTCTCACCATAGGGATGTTCAAACTCCTTGACAGTGCTTTATTGGCAGGTACTGCGCCATCGTATTGCGCGCTGAAGTTCTTGGGAGAAAAGCTACCGAACTGTGTTGGTATATCCATGACGAGAGCAGATGGCGTAATAATTCCATCCTCAAGACACTTCGCGTATAAAAAAGGTTTTAAGATGCTGCCTGTGCTTCGCGGCGCCTGGATACAATCTACATCCGGACTTTGCTCTTCATCGTTACTTCTTATATTGCCCACGTAAGCCAGAACATTTCCTGTTTTAACGGAAGTAATCAATAAGGCACCGTTATAAATCCTGTTTTCTTTTAACAGGTCATGATGTGCCTGCAATATTCCGGCAGCTTTTTGCTGCAAGTGAAGATCAATAGTAGAGGTAACCGTTTTACCTTTGTATCCTTCTTTCATCAACCTGGCAAGTAAATGAGGGGCTTCGCGCGGCAACCGCAGGGGCTTCGCAGGCAATGGTTCAGTAAGCGCAAGCTGGTAAGCTGCTTCATCCAACATGTTAATTTCATAAAGACGCTTCAATAAACGGTTTCTCTTTTCCAGGAGTAGTTTATGATTTTTACCGGGATAAATAAGTCCGGGAGCGTTTGGCAAAACTGCAAGTGTTGCACTTTCGGCCCAGCTAAGTTGGTTAGCACTTCTTCCAAAATAGCGCCAGGAAGCTGCTTCCAGGCCTACCACATTATTCCCAAAGGGAGCATGCGAGGCATAGAAACGAAGGAGCTCTCTCTTGGAATAGCGGATTTCCATTCGTGTCGCCATAAGACTTTCAATAACTTTTTCAGGTATGGTGCGGGCAGGATTTTTACGCATGATACGGGCAAGCTGCATTGTAAGCGTACTTCCGCCACTAACAACACGTTTATGGTGCATGTTTTGTTTTAACGCGCGACCTATCCCTCTCAGACTAATGCCGCAATGGGAATAGAAAGTACGGTCTTCGAATTCTATTAGACATTTTTCAAACTTCTCGGGAACCGCACCAGCTTCGCTAAATCGCCATTGTCCATCCGCCGCTATCTTAGCGCCGAGCAGATTACCATCCTTATCAAGCAAAACGGTTGCAGTAGGATCATTAAATAAGGCCGGAGGCAAACAGTTAATATACCAGAATATAAACCATGCTGACGCAAGCAGGCAGCACCACCTGGCACCTTTCTTCAATATGGGAAGATGGGATTTGGCACCTTTAAATATCTTTTTTACCATTTGATTATAAAATTACAAAGCATCGATGGTCTTATTTTAGGCATTTATTATCCGCTGCTATTTTAATAGGAAGTGTTTTTTACCTTTGATTAAGTGAAAGCAGTTTGTTTTAAATATATCCTTGGATTTTGTCTTTTTACCTGTTTTGCCTCAGCGCAACAGTACAACTTTCATAACTATTCCGTTAAGGACGGCGTGGCACAGTCGCAGGTGTACAGTCTTTTGCAGGACAGCCGCGGTTATATGTGGATGGGCACACGTGGGGGCGGAATCACAAAGTTTGACGGCATTAACTTTAAAACCTTTACAGTTAAAGACGGTTTGGTTAATAATTATGTTTTTTGCATTAAAGAGGATCAGCAGCATAACCTATGGATTGGCACAAACAGTGGTTTTTCCAAATACAACGGGCTTAAGTTTGTCAATTTCAAACCTGCCGTGGATTCGGCACAGGTGGCTGTTAACACCATTGCGTTCGATTCCAGAAAGAGGAAATGGCTGGCCACTAATGTGGGCTTGCTGTATTACGATGATAAAGGCATTACCAATGTTTCACAATTACTAAACGATAAACGGGAATACATCAACACTGTTTTTGTGGACAAGGATGATAACGTCTGGTATGGCAGTGCCTTTGGTTTATTCAGACTTTCGGAAAAAAACCAGGTCTTTACAAAAATAAAGTACGATAAGAACTCCGGTTTCCCGGATAACTCCGTGTCCTTTATTACACAGGACAAGAACGGTAATTTATGGATAGGAACACATGGCGATGGTGCCTATGTTTATAACGGTTCGCAGTTTTATCGGATAGACCACAAACTGGAATTATACAAACAAACGGTTTGGGATATTTATTTTGACAACCATAACAATGTTTGGATGGCCACACTGAACCATGGAGTTGCCCAGTATAATCTGCAATCGAAAACATTTAACTGGATAACCGAAGAACAGGGATTAGGTAATAACCACGTGAGAAGCGTTATACAGGATAACAGCGGGAATTACTGGTTCGGGACTTCCGGTGGAGGCGTGTGCAATTATTTTGGAAAGCAGTTTACTGTTTATGATAAAAGTTCGGGACTTGGCGGCAATTTTATTTACAGCGTGTTCCGCGACAGCAAGAGCCGTCTTTGGTGCGGCACTTCCGACAAAGGCGTAACAGCATACGATAGCGCACGGTTTACTGTGTTCAATGCGTTGAGTGGCTTTGCAGATTTAAAGGTGAAAAGCATAAACCAAGATAATTCGGGTAATATTTATTTCGGAACAGAAGGACAAGGTTTATTTATATATGACGGAGTTGAATTCAGGCAAACGGAAGAACTCAAAAAAACATTTATACGAAATATTGTAAAAGATAAAGAGGGTGACATGTGGATAGCTACAGCGGGCGCAGGCCTTTTCAGAATTAAAGCGAACAGCAATACTGGCGTAGAAAATTACACGTTAAAAGATGGCCTGCTAAGCATGAGAATTAATTGCCTTCACTTTGACAAAAAAGGAAGACTATGGTATGGTACCGACCAGATGGGTATTGGCCTGCTGATCAATAACCAGGTTCAAAAAACCTCCATCACTACTAGAGAAGGACTCGTAGGTAATAATATCCGTTGCTTCGCGGAGGACAAGGACGGATTCCTTTGGGTGGGAACGGCTGATGGCATTAGCTCGTTTGATCTCTACAACACTAATTCAAGAATTTATAATTACGATCATAAAACAGGTTTAACTTCCTCCAACATTTATCTTATTACTGTTGATGAAAAGAATACTATCATTACGGGCTCTGAAACAGGACTTGACCATATTTTTGTTGATGCTGAAAGGAAAATCCAGGAAGTAAAACATTACAGCAAGGGCGAGGGCTTCACCGGCATTGAAACCTGCCAGAATTCCGTTTACAATGATACCGATGGCGACATTTGGTTTGGCACAATTAATGGCCTGATCAAATACAACCCAGCTAACAGGGTAAGCAACGCCAATCCACCGGTTACAACAATCAATAATGTAAACTTGTTTTACAAACCAATTGCAGAAACCGGATTTAATTACCTGGTGAAAGACTGGAATACGTTTTCCAAACTTACGCTTCCGCATGATCAGAATCATATTACATTTAATTTTACGGGGATAAACTTTAGCAACCCTGAAGCAGTAAAATACCAATGGAAGCTGGAAGGGTTTGACAAAACATGGTCGCCCGTTTCAAAAGAGAACAACATTGTTTACTCTAATTTAAGTCCAGGCACATACACCTTTCTTGTTAAAGCCGGCAATGAGGATAACATCTGGAATCCACAGCCTACAAGGCTTACTTTCACCATTACACGGCCCTTCTGGCAAAAATGGTGGTTTATAACTTTGCTTTTTCTTATGACGGGCGGAACCATTTTATTTCTGTTTCGCTGGAGAGTGAACCGGATCAAGTTAAAAGCACGTGAGCAGCAAGATAAGCTACAAATGGAAAAAGAAATTGTAGAGCTGGAACAAAAAGCATTGAGGCTGCAAATGAATCCGCATTTCATCTTTAATGCACTTAATTCCATTCAGTCTCAAATCGGAACTGACAATGAACAAGCCGCGCGCTATTACCTTGCAAAGTTTTCCCGCTTGATGCGCCAGATACTCGATAACTCCAGAAACCCTCTTATCACCCTTGAAGAAGAAGTGAATATGCTCGAAAATTATCTACTGGTAGAAAAATTCTGCAATGGCGATCGATTCGACTATAAAATAAGTGTAGACGAAAATATTGAGAAGGATTACCTCAAAATTCCTCCCATGCTTTTACAACCCTTTATTGAAAATGCTATTAAACACGGCTTAAAGTTTATTGATGGCAAACGCGGTTATATTGAAGTAACGTTTATCGAAAAAAACGGTCTGCTTGAATGCTCGGTAACGGATAACGGTGTCGGTAGAAAAAAGGCAGCTGAGATCAATAGCGCCAGCAAAGAAACCTATCATACTTCAACAGCACTTATAGTTACAAAAGAAAGGCTTGACCTGATGAAAGAAGATACCAGCAATGCCCTGGAAATTATTGATCTGTATGATGAAAATAAAAAAGCAAGTGGCACACGTGTGATGATTCGAATACCGGTAAATTAAATTTAAAAACATAAATTAGGATAATGATTAAGGCAATAATTATTGATGATATTGAACAGGCGCGTACCACACTTAAAAAAGATCTGCAGGTGTACACGCCGGATGTGGAAATTATTGGGGAAGCAAATGGCGTAGTAGAAGGAGCAAGACTTTTAAAAAAAACGCTGCCAGATATTTTGTTCCTGGACATCCAGATGCAGGATGGGAGTGGGTTTGATTTACTCGACATCCTGAATGAAATTAATTTTAAGATCATTTTTATAACTGCTTCCGATGCTCATGCCATTAAAGCATTCCGGTATGCTGCTATTGATTATTTATTGAAACCGGTTGATCCTGATGAACTGGTAGCGGCTCTTAAAAAATACCGCGAACACAAATTAAACGAAAACGAAAATTACAAGCTTCTTAACCACACTTTAAAAAATCATTCAAAACCTCACGAACGCCTGGCCCTTCACACGCAGGATAAAATACACATTGTAAATATACAGGACATATTGCGCTGCGAGAGTAACGTTAACTATACCGAATTCTTTTTCGTGGGAGGAAAAAAACTACTTGTAACGCGCACCTTAAAAGATTTCGAGGATCTTCTTGCCGATCAGGGATTTTACCGCGTACATCAATCACATCTGGTAAATACAAAATACATTAAGGAATTTGTAAAAACCGACGGTGGTTACCTGATCATGAATGAAGGAGGCAGTGTACCTGTGTCATCACGAAAACGGCCGGAGGTAATTAAAATGCTGGAGGAGTTGTAATGTCAGTTCGAGTAAGTTTTATACGCCAGTATAAAACTGTATCGAGAACGACTTAGTACTTCTTCTCGATACGAGTTTCCTAACATCTGTTCTACTCGAAGTGACAAAAGAATTATAGTTCTTTCATCCTCAGCCACCCCAACAGTCTTTCATGTTTAATTTCATACTTATTATTTTTGTTAACCAAATCAAACGATACCCGTGAAGGCGAAAAAGGCCCCGGATTCTGCTGGATGATTTCAATTGCATCATCACTGACTTTTGAAACAATGGCCACATGACCGTATTTGTTTCCGGCATGACCATCAAACACAAGCAAATCACCAATCATAGGTTTTGTTTTAGCAGGATTTGTAAACTGCAACAAATTTCTTTTTGAATTTAGCGCGCCATCTTTAATGGAAGCATCAAAAAAATCTTTTGCATTTCCATAACTATCCGGCATTTTATGATGATAGTGCTGGTAATAATAGCGTTTTACGAACTCAACGCATTGGTAGGTCAAACCAATATTGTATCCATCGTCACTTATATTTCTTTCACCGGTATGCCCTACTCCTCCATTATAGAACACATACACATGATTCAAGCTATCCAGTTTTTGTCCTACGAAATAGCTATTATTCGGATTAACTGTCCGGATAAAACGATACGCAGTATAAGCAAATGCAATAAGCAGAAGTGAAAGGATGATCAGTTTATATTTTCTTCTCATTTTTTTTAATTTAATTGTCTTGCTTTTCGAATGCGGACCCTGTCGTACCGGTCGTTTGCACTCAGCATAAACTTAGGGGTATCTATCTTGTTACAGACATCTCCTTCGTCGGGGTGACAGGCGCGCGATACAACTTCTACTTCCCCGCCACATCCGCGTCTTTCACTACCTCTACCCAACCACCGGGCACCCTGGCATTAATCATATTGTCATACATCGCCTCGCTGTATACAGTGGGCAGATAAAAGCGTCCAAGATAGGTTGCGTTTAAATGAATTACTATCTTTTTACTTGTATTGGCTGCAAGGTCGTAATAACTGTAAACCCTATCGTCACGGATGTCCTGGTAACGTGCAGCATTTGCAGTTGATGTACCATCCATCCGTGAATTATGTATTTCCCAACCCGAAGGAAACACTTGGTTTAACGCCATTTCAGTCAAATACCCTTTTGTACCTGGATTACTAAGCGTGACTTCAGCCATAAAATCTGTTCCCTGCTGCAGCTTTGAAGGCTGTATAATTACACCCTGCATATTTTTATATACGATCTGCATTTTCAGATCTTTGGCGCTTGCTGTTTTATCACCAATCAAGGGGACACCTTCAACAAGAAGTTTTGCATACAATGTTATTGTGCCATTGTTTTTAACGTTGATGGAAGCACTTTTATCAATGTCCTTATCGGAATACTTTACCTGGTAGAGTGATTTAGTAGTGGACTTGTTTATTTCCGCTGAAGCATTTAACGAGTAAGCAATATTCACTCCTTCCGCATTATTTTTCGCACCGGCATATTCACACATGGCCAACAAAGAGTAGGCAGTTTCCTGGGTACTTAACCACGATTGTGAGCTTAATGTTTTTGCGATATTCTTTGCTAAAGGTGCGGCTTTCGTCTTTTCGTTCAGCAGACTCAGTGTCTCAAGAATCATCGACTCATCCCGTAACTGCGAGCCGTAACTGTAGGATAATTCTTTGTATGGAGCTACTGTTACAGGCAAGGCCTTAATAAGATTTGCAGCGACTTCGTGCTGGCCAATTAATTCATAAGCTGCTGCCAGCCTCCACCGCGCTGAAACGGAAATATTTTTTTCTTCCCGCATTCTGTTCATTGCGCCGGACTCGGCACTATTGGCCAGTGCAAGCACAAATAAACGGTAAGCCTGAATGATCTCGTTGGTTTCATCGCCATGGGCATGAGTATAAACTCCGCTGCCCGATGACCAGTTCTTTGCCTGTTGCTGCTGGTATTTGATCCATTTACTTTTCATATCATGTGGCAAAGTGTATCCCATTTTTTCGGCTTCAATCATAAAATGTCCGGCATAGTTGCTTCCCCACTCACTATCATATCCCTCGCCCGGCCAATACGAAAAGCCACCGTTGGACGTTTGAAACAAACGCAACCGTTTCAATCCTGCTTTTATATTATTAGCAATTTGATTTTTCTGAGCATCTTTTAAATCCATTAAATTCACCACATACAATTGCGGGAAAACAGACGAGGTAGTTTGCTCAATACAACCATGCGGATATTGAATCAAATAATCCAGACGTTTCTCTATGCCCATTGCCGGGATGGATGACAATTCCATCGTGGCTTTATTAGTACCAATGATTCCTTTGAAATTTATTGATGTCTCCCAAGATTTGCCGGGCTCCAGCACCATCTCATAACCATCTGTTACCTTTGGATTCGGTGTACGAACATCAAGTTCAATTTCCTGAACCGATTTTTCTTTCCCGGATGTTGCAGTTATTTTCACGCGGGCTATACCCGTTTTTTCAGCAACGTTTAGTTTAAAATTCAGCACTTCGTCGCCGGACTGATCAAAATGCATACTTTGTTGCTTTGCGCCATCTACCGACAATAAATCATTCACCTCTATTTCTACTTTTACATCTTTCACATGTTTTTCCATTGCAAACACATTCACAGGGAGATAAACTGTTTCTGCAGGACCCAGAACACGGGGGAGAGTAGCGAGAATCATCAATGGTTTACGCACCGCTACGGCCTTCTCGGCATTACCATAGGCACCTTCATTTTCCGCAACTACCATCACACGCACAGATCCAACATAATTAGGAATATCAATTGCGTGTGTTTTTTCCTGTCCTGGCATTAGCTCAAACGGACCCATAAATTTCACCATTGGTTTAAAACGGTTTGCCTTCGCGCCTTTAGCGGCACCTTCTTCACCGTCCCCTCCAACACTGATCAGTTTATCGAGCTTGCCTGCATACGCCCCTATTACCGCGTCGTACATATCCCATGTTTTTACACCTAAAGCTTCTCTCGCATAAAATGTATTCCATGGCTGCGGCGTTTTAAAGCGTGTAAGATCAAGCAGACCTTCATCCACCATTGCCAATGTGTAAGTCATTTTCTTTCCGTTCTTCTCCTTTACTTTAACGTGAGTTACAGATTCCGGTTTAATAATATCTGCCATAAAAAGTTCCGGCTGTAAATGTGTGGCTGGATCATCCACCATTACCGGCACCACACCGTACATGCGTATAGGCAAATCATTTTTTGTATTCGCGTGCGGTTGCACAAGCGTAACATGTATATAGGCATTGGGTGACATTTCGGGGGTGGAAGGAAACTCGTACACCGTTTCACCTTTTTTGGTTGGAATCCAGAATTTCTTTACCACTTTAAATCCTGTTTCAATACTTACGAGCGCCATTCCATCTGAGGGCGAAGGAAAAGACAATTTTATGTTTTCTCCGCTGGCATAATTCTCTTTGTCACATGCAAAATTGAGCATGTTGGCATTTTCACTATTACTTCGGTTCGCACGGCTGAGATAAGGCCAGTCGACCGAAAGCACTTGTCCTGTTTCATGTCCGCCTTCCAGGTCACTAACCGTAACAAGGTAACGACCATACTCCGGGTAATTTACACGAAACTTAAAAATTGATTTTCCTTCAACAGATTTAATGATGGTATCAGCTATTACAATTGTGCCTGAGCGTGAGATGTAGCTTTCGAGGTTTTCTTCATCCCGCTCGTACCACCAGCGCCATTGAAGCTTGTATACTTTAACCTGCAGCTTGTTGCAGCTTACTGGTTTTCCTTTTGAAGTTACCGAAGCAATGTCGAAAACATAATCTTTGCCTGTTTCAAAGGAATGATCAAAACTTTTTGTCTCAGGCAATTTAATTCCAACATAGGTATTATATGGAGAGTAAGGAATTGAATAACGGTCGATACTAAAATCGCCACCTTCTTCAAACACTTTGGTGATATAAGTAGCCCTGAGCATTCCGGGAGCTGACTGCCCTACTGCAAGATCTGTTTTGATGGAAGCCTTACCGTTTTTGTCAAGATTTCCATCGAACACCAAATCAGCGTCAGAATAAAAACTGCGGATGGGAGAATCAAATACAAAATTTTTATACTTGTCGAAAGTAGTCTTACTTTGATTGAGGGATACATTGACTAAAGCATGCAGATTTTTTGCAACAGCACCATGAAGCCATTTAACTGACAGGTTAGCAAGTGTGTCATTATTTTTATCTGCTTCAAAATAAATTTTAAGGCGGTTAGGCTTAACCGTTTCAATTTTCAGGTCCTGGTAAAAAGCACGATTACCCACTCTCGCAACAGCCGTATATTTCCCGGTTAACGCGTCATTTCCCGAGGCAGTACGAAAATCATACACACCGTTAAGATTTTTGGTTTTAGTAACCTGGTACACGATCGCACCGTTAGGATCCTGCAACTCAAATTTCACAGGATGGTTTAGAGGAAGGCGATGTTGTTTATCTTCCATTATAAAATTAAGAAACAGAGAGTCTCCAGGTCGCCACACGCCCCGCTCGCCATAGATATAACCTTTTACACCTTTCTGCACCACTTCTCCCCCTACATCAAACTTGCTCAGCGAATTTGAAAAACCATCGAGCAGTTTCAGATATCCCCTCTGCTTACCATATTTTGCCAGCATTAAAAATGGTTTGCGTTTCAGCGCTATGTCCAGCATGCCTTCATTATTTGTAACACCAGAGGCTATTAACTGCTTTGTAAAATCGTAATATTCTACAGTAGCATTTGTTATTGGCTTTGCAGTTATCATATCGTTCACAAAAGCGTGTGATATGCGGCCGCTTTTCATGTCCACCGGCTCATCATCCAGCTTGTAGATCAATCCAATGTCAGACGCCAGAATGTTTCTGCTAACCGATTTTCCATAATAGTAATCATTTGTGCAGGGCGAATAATCCGACTCGTAATAATACCAATGATCGTAACCATCGTCAAAGTTATAGCGACTCCATTCGTTCTCATTCCATGCACTTTTTTCTTCCGTAGGCGCAAGAGATGCTTCCGAACTACTTTCTTCTTCCTGTTCATCGGTACAATCGCAGAGCGCATCTTTCTTTGTGAATTTTATACTCACACGGTAAATAGCGCCGGGATCGGGGCTGATCAGCTTTCCAAGATCCAATACATGCTTATTCCATTGTTTCAGATTAATTTTTTTATCATAGTCAAGCGCTATTCTTTTCTGAGCCACCACTTTTCCAACGCGGTACAAACCATCTTCACCATCCAGATTATTAGTCTGCAAAAACTGATGAACATTGTTCTCGAAAATCTTTACTACCCTTACATCAACGGCTTTCAGGCTTATGGCCTCGAAAGGAAAAACCAGGCCGTTAGAGTTTGGAAGAATGCATCCGTTACCTTTTATGCGTACCAAAGGCTTTGGCTCGTTGAGAGAAACAGTTGTAGTGTAGGTTTCACTCATCTTGTAACTTTTAAAGTTTTTGATGCCTGTTGTTACTGTAAGTTTTTTATCGCCAACAACGCGGTTAGGCAGGAACACTTTTACCGTATTGCCTTCGATCGCATAAGTAAGGTCGTTAACGCCTTCAAGGGTTATAATGCCTTTTAAATTTTGTGAATGCAAAATAGGGTCGCTGAAAAGTAATTCAAGATACTGCTCTTCGTTTTCTACAACGCGCACTTCGCTAACCGTGAAGTCTGATAGCCCGGGAATAATCATTTCTTTTTGTCCGGTGGCAATGCTGTTTAAAAGTAAGCCATCCCACGAAACAAGCAGTTTGGTTGCTTTATCTTTGCGTTCTATTTCTTCCACATAAAAATAATATTCATTGTTATTATAGGAATGCGTTAACCGAACGGGCAAGGCAATTCCATTCTGGACTACCTTTAAAGTTTTTCTAACAAGACTGGAGTCTTCAAAATCGGAAGTACTGATTCGCCCAGTTAAGCGGTACATAACAGGATTGTAATCGTTCAAGCTTCTGAGTCCTTCAATTGTTACAAATAAATTTTGCGGGTAAGTTGAGAACTGGAAATGAAAACTTTTTAAATCCGATGAAACTTTAGCCACATTGCCAAGTTTAAAAACTGCACTATAAAGCTGATTGGATGGTAGAATTTCTGCAGGAATAAATTCAATTATGCGATCGCTGATCCAGACAGCCTTTCCTTTTATTTCTGGCTCAAACGAAAAAACATCATCCAGCAGGGAAGAATCAGGCAAAGCAATGACAGCGGCGTGATCGGCCGCAGGGGGTGTTCCATCCGGCGTATTTAAAGCCAGGGACTGCGCGACTATGTTCTGCTTTTCATTAGGTCCGTGTGAAAGCTCTATGCGAATAATTGTTTTCCGCGTGACCATGCCTGAGGTGTAGCCGGAAATGTATTGTCCGAACACTGGATTGACAGCAGTGATTTCCGGCTTAAAATGAAAGCAGGAAGTAAAGAAAAGAGTTATTCCAAATATCAGGATAACTGACAGCGCTAAAAATTTAATTTTCATTGATGGTTTAATTTAACACCAAAGTTGCGTTGTCAATGAAGATAATAAGTGGCTCTTTTATAGCCCGTGGCTTTTAGTTTATTAAGCGTGGCGAAATGCCGATTATTTGAAACACAGAAGGAAGTTGTTTTGGCGATCAAGATGATAACCGAACACCATTTGAAATTTATTTGCTTTTCTGAAAACAAAAAACCCCTCAAAAGAGGGGCTTAAAGCGGGCCGGACGGGACTCGAACCCTCTCGTCACCTGTGACGAGACGTGACAGGGCGCTTACCTTTTAAAGTTTATTGAAATTTGAATTGATTATCTTTTCAATTGATTTTCTGTTCAACCTTTTAATTTGTTTTTCCTTTTTCAGCGCCTCGCTGCGTGTTTCAAACTCTTCGATAAAAACCAATTTCCATGGGCCTTTATCAGCGGTAAATCTGCTTAGATTATTATTGTGTTGATGAAGGCGCTGATTTACTTCTGAAGTTTCACCCTTGTAGTAAATATCCTTTGTTTCTGAATAAATGATGTATACGAAGTGGCCCATAACAAAAAACCCCTCAAAAGACCTTAATTACGCAAGTCTAGTTAAGGTGTAGTGAGGGCGGAAACGCAAAAAGGGAACCACATGGTTCCCTTTTTAATTTGCTGATTATCAGCCGATAATGAGGTTATTCATTTTATTTAAGAATCTTATCTATTTTGCGAATGAGCTTTCTTTGTTTAATCTGTAAAATTGCATTTTTAATATATTCATGTTTCTGAATAGAAGATTCCATTATAAAAACAGCAGCATCGGAGATACCAGTAAATTTATTTCTATAAAAAGACCAATCAATTTTGCCTGGTTCAAATACAAATCCTCTCAGTAAAATTTCTCTACTTGGTATCATTAAACTTAATTTAAAGCCATGACACATCAATTGGTGTCAGGCGTAATTTATAAAACAACTGATTTTTATAGGGACTGTGGACCAGACCCTTACGGTATTCTCACTGGTTGGAGAGTGAAATGTTATAGGAAACCTTGCACCGTTTAAGGAACCTCCTTAAATTAGCCTTATAGCAGTCTACTGTGTCGAGGAAAAGACATTGATTCGCTAAGTGTTGAAAGCCAGTTGTTGTAAGCGACTGGTTTTCTTTTTTCTTAGTCGTTAGAAGTGCTATAAGTGTATACCTCCTATTTTAACGTGTAAATTCATAATAATTTTTGACTGTAGAATTATAAATATACCTTGATAAAAAGGCTAAAACAAATTTTTCCTAGATCAAGAAGCAGTGAATTTCATCTCACTATTTTTTTAGTTATTGTATTTTTGATTTAAATTTTTTCTTGATTGGTGAGCCTTTTCGATGGTAAATAGACGGGTTCAGTAATTTAGAATACAAAAGAATGTATCATAATTGCCGAGATGAAATTCGTTTTTTGATCTCGGCAAAAAATTATTAACAAGTTTAGTTTTTATTCTTTTTAGCGACCTTCTTTTTCTTTTTCACCACTCGTGGTGTTGTCAGTGAATCGATATCTTTTTCTGTCAAATTCCATGATAGCTTATCAAATAATTTAGATGGCATGATTCCAAGACAAATACATAGTTTTAATAGCGTATTGATTGTCAGATTTTGACCCAATTCTAATTTTTGCAGATTAGAAGCATCCAAACCAATTTCTCCTCCAAGCGTTTCCAGTGACATTTTTCTCTGAACCCGTAGTTTTTTAATTTCTGTTCCCAATTCTACCAAGTACGGGTGAAGAGGTTTCTTTCTCGGTTTTATCATACCGAAAAATCTTCATTTGGTGTTACATTACTATGGTGTTTAAACACCAATTTTTTATATATTTGGCTAGTAAACCAATTAAAACAAGCAAAATGAAAAAAACACACAAACAATTAATTACATTAATAATAGCTGGTTCCCTATTATTCGCAGGCTGTTCTAACTCTTCTGAGGGAGTAGAAAACTCTACCGAAGCTGAAAATGGCTCACAAACACCATTTAACTTGTTTAAAATGATGTCTGAAATTCGAACTAATACAAATCCTCAAAAAGCGTTTCTCGATTTTAAACAAGAGTATTTCAAGGCTGATAATCCGCTCACACTTCAATTCCTTGTTGACTATGTAAACGATAAGACAGATAAACCTCAGGTGGATTTGAAGCTAGTGAACCTTGAAGGCGACCAATTGACGATTGCTGGTGATCCTAAGCTTTCAACATCGGAGAACACGATAATGATGTCAAGCATTAACTGTACACAGGAAGAAATAAAGAGAATGCCGCGAACAATCAAAGCCGGAATTAATTTCATTAAGAAAGATGATTTCACACCGGTATATCCTGCTTCAACAGAATTTCAAAAAAAGATTAAAGCGTTCAACAAGCAATTTGGATACGATGTACTATCATCTTCATCAGTTCTTGAAAATGAAATTTCGTATATACTGACTGGAAACTATAAGTATTGGGACACTGGTGGCTTGTACTCTGAAGAATCCTTCGAGAAATCAAAATATAGTGATGATAAAGAGCTAGCAAAAATTAAATTCTATATTGAGGAACTTGAAAGTGGCTCGTTGAACGAGTTGTTTAAACTCTATCAAAAAGAGCAAATCGCAATCATAGATTATGATGACGCAAGCAAGAAAGACGCTTTAAACCCAAATACAATTCTAACAATTAATGGTTCCGTAAACACTGCCGATTTTCAATATCCATTAACTGATAAACGCGAACAACCTTATGCGAAGCTGACGCTTGGATTAAATGAAAGCTGTAAGATTACCGATATAAAGGCTCAGAATAAGAACTTCATTTCGATGGTTCAGTCTTCAAGTACAACGGGTGATGGCATTAGCACCATCAAGAAAAAGCTTGAGTTTTATGCCAAGAACAAACCTTCGAATAATCCGAATGAAGAAGCAGAAAAAGATAATAGCTGGGAACAGAATTTGAACCAGTAAATTTTATACAACATATAGATATATACTGATGTTTAGATAACTCCGGCGTGGATGATAAAAGATAACCTAAATATAAAGGGCTGTTTCGTAATCGAAACAGCCCTCTTTCATAAACCCAGAGAAAAAAGAATTTAGCGATAACGGTAATTATTCAACCACGATTTTGCGAACTTCTTTTGCTTCACCAAAAGTAAACTCAACAAAATAAATGCCCTTTCCGTAGCTGGTAAGATTGAGTGTTTCCTTCAAATGGTCTTGAGTTCCATAGTTCTTTGACGTAATGATTTGACCAAGCTGATTTTTGATAGATATGCTCAATGGAGAGAATTTGCCAGTATAACTAATATTGAAGGTTGAGCCGGGATTCGGGTAAACGTTGAATTCAGATGCATTTGCAATCTCACTGGATATACCTTGAGGACTCTTAAGCATCACTCCTTTACCACGCCAGTGAGGAAATTGCCAGCCACCATAATAATCGGTGAGATCCTGAAAAGTAACATAAACATTTTCGTTATTGTCAACCGCTACGCTTGTATAAAATACCCTGGTTGGAGAGAGACCTGTACCAATACTAGTCCACGAATTGCCATCATATTTCATAACAGAAGCTTTCTGTCCGTTCGCATAATCGGTATAAGCTAAATACAGATTGTCATGCTTATCAATGGCAAGCGAGGTGAATTCAGCTGCTCCGGGAGTTATTCCTGGACTAACCACAGGCACCCAACTGGCACCATTAAATTTCATTACAGTTGCCTTGCCGTCATTAGCTCTATCCCAATATGCAACGTAGGGAGAACCATTGTGATCCATTACTAAACTTGTCGTACTGGCTTGCCATGTAGAAAAGCCGGGAGCGCCAACATAATTCCACGCACTACCATCGAATTCCATGACTGACGCTTTAAAATCATCAGTCAAATCCGAGAAAGCTAAAATGGGTTGATTATTTTTATTAATTTTTATTGAAAAATAGCTTGCTCCCTGAACACCTGTACCCATTGGCGAAAATCCCGCCACTCCAACATAGTTCCAGTTAGTTCCATCAAATTTCATAACAGACGCTCTGTAATTGTGAGCCATATCTCGGAAAGCAACCAACGGGTTGCCATCGTTATCAATAACTATTGAAGTCCAACTTCCACCGCTGGGTGTAAATGCTGGTGAACCAACAGTAACCCAGTTTGCGCCATCGAATTTCATTACCGTGACTTTATGGATATTCTCATCTAATATAGGCCACCCATTCTCATTTATATTAGGCCAGTCATTCTCATCCAAAATAGGCCAGTCGTTCTC
>JACDDR010000011.1 GCA_013816895.1 Bacteroidota bacterium | reverse complement strand
AGAAGGTCAGATAAAGGAGGACATTCAGGCCATTTATGATTTAATGTCTAAAAACAAAAACCGCATTGGCGCACTTTCTAAAAAATTAAAAGACAGTAATCTTAAATTACAGGGTCTTGAAAAAATGATTGAAAATCTGCAGGCCAGCCTTAATCAAAAGGACATAGAAATTGGTGATCTTAAAACGAAAGTTGAAAGCCTGAACATTGAACTCACTAACCTTAATACCAATTACCAGGCATCTGAAGCGGAGAGTGCGGAAAAAACAGAACAGCTTAACACCGCTTATTACGCTATCGGAACTTCAAAAGAATTAAAAGAAAAAAATGTGATCTCACGCGAAGGCGGATTTATTGGCTTGGGTAAGACTACCAAAGTGAAAGAAGATTTCAATAAAGAATATTTTACAAAAGTAAATACAGAGCAAACCAGTGTGATTAACATCGGCGCTAAAAAAGCCAAGATTGTTACTACTCACCCGAAAAGCTCTTACAAAATTGTTGGAACAGAAAAAAATGTTGAGAAGATCGAGATTACAAACTCTAAGGAATTCTGGGGCGCATCAAAATATCTTGTGATCATTATCGATTAAGCCCTATTTTCATTTCTATTGAAAGACCGTCATACCGAAAGTTTGGCGGTTTTTTTACTTTTGACAAAGCAGCAATTGTAATGTGGGTCACGGCTATGAAAAATATGCTTTGAGCGAAATTACTCCCCCAGTAGCTGTCTCCCGGCTAATTTTGATCAAAACAAGATTATGAGCCCTTCTATTAATTCTATTTTATTGGTTGATGATGACCAGGACTACAAGTACTTTTTCTACAAGGCAATAGAAAAGGTTGATCCTTCTATCAATGTAACTACAGCTGCCGATGGCATTGAAGCTTTTTCAAAATTAGAATCTGCTATTCCCGATCTTATTATTCTCGACTTTAACATGCCAAGAATGAATGGACTTGCTTTTTTAAAGGACATTAAAAAAAATCAGGCATTGAAGCACATACCCGTTATAATTTATTCCACTTTCTTAAGCATGTTCGACAGTAATGAATTTAAAGTTCTTGGCGCTGTTCATGTGTACACAAAGCCAGTAGGATTTTCAGAAACGATAGACACGGTTAATGAAATTCTTAAGCGTACCGGTGACATCCGTAAGTGTGCGTGAATTCAAAACTTTAAACCCCGGGAGTATTTAACCCCCCGGGGGTACCGGAGAAATAGGTTCACTGTGATCTCTGATTTCCAGAGATTCCATTAATCATCAGCGTGTAAAAGCTTTTTGATCTTATCAATAATGGTTTCTTCCTTTTGTACCCGGCCAATGTGATTTCTTGCCACGCCTCTTAACACATCGTCGAAACCCATTTTTTTATGCTTTTCCTTTGATAATCTTAATTTCAAAGCGCGGGGTATTAAACCTCCGAATAGGGAAGTCCATTTGAAATCATCTTTAATGTCTTGTCCATCAATGGCCAGCCTTCTTTCCAGGCGGGCTATTTCGTGCTGCAGTTCTTTTTGGTTTTTCATTTTTAGTAGTGCTGGTTTTTTTATTTCTTCTATTTTCTCCATCACCTTAAGATCGAGCTCTGAAACTTTTTCATGCACATTCCTTTGGTGTGGTTTATGGTTTTCTTTTAACTGATATTCTCTATTGTATATATAGCCGTCATTAAGATTACTCTTTTCAGAAGAAAGCGCTTTATCACTTTTTTCTTCTTTGCCTTTTGTCTTCTGGTGCTCATCCAGATTTACATTTACCTTTACAGCGTCCCTGGTAGGCGTAATTTTTACATCATGGAAAACGGCATATTGTTTGGTAAATTCCGCGCCAAAAAATACAATCATAGAAGAATACGATACCCACAACAACATTAACACTATTGAACCGGCAGCTCCGTAAACAGAAGCGGGCTGCGCTTTTCCGAAATAAAAACTCAATCCGTATTTACCCAGGATAAACAAACCACCGGTAAGTGCGGCACCGATCCAAACATTTTTCCACCTCATTTTTACATCGGGCAGGTATTTGAACATTAATGCAAAGAGCACGGTAATTACCGATAAGGACACTACAAATTCAAGCACATAAAACAAGTAGGCAACTGCTTCCGGCAAAATACTTTCGAGCCAGTTACTTGCTGCCGCTAAAACGGAACTCAATACCAGCGATATTAATAACAGAAATCCAATGGATAGTATTAATCCGAAAGAGAATAATCGTCCTCTTAACTTCTTAATAAAACCAAGGTCTTCCCTTTGTTTAACATCCCAGACCTGATTCAACGATTTTTGCAATTCCACAAATACCCCGGTAGCACCAAATATCAAAGTCACCACAGCAATAATCGTGGAGATAACTCCGGCTTTCATTTCGCTGGCTTTTTCCACAATATCATTTACCTGAGTAGCGGTATCACTGCCCATCACGCCTTCAATTTGTCGAGAGATTTCCCCATTCACTATATCTTTTTCAAAGAAAAAACCCACCACATTCACAATCAATACAAGCAAAGCCGGTAAAGAAAAAATGGCGTAATAGGCTATCACCGCGCTCTGCCTGAACGGATCATCAGCATTCCAGCCCTTATAGGTTGCTTTCAGTATTTTTCCAAAACCTGTAAACCTTTGTTTCAACTTCATATCAAGTTCTTTTAAAAAGCATCTCACAAAATATATACCGGACAATCTTAAGTGCGGGCACAGAGTTTTTATAAAAAAACTAAAAATATTATCATGGAAAATACCGCTTCTCTAAAAGAAACAATAAAAGAAGATGTTGAAGATTATATAGAAACCAAAATTGATATTATTAAACTTAAAGCGATTGATAAAACCGGCTCGGCTGTATCAGGCGCTATTGTTGGCATCGCTTCGGCCATACTTGGGCTTTTTATTTTACAGTTCCTGAGTTTTTCCGCAGCCTATGCTATTTCTTCTTATTCAGGACTTCCTTATCTCGGTTTTTTATGCGTGGCAGGTTTTTATATCCTGGTTACAGTATCTTTGATTTTATTAAAAGAGAAGTTCGTTACGATGCCAATAATTAACGCGCTGTTAAAGAAATTCTACCACAGGCCGGAAACTCAATAATGTTCCATAAAAAAGAATATCGTTAAAATTTATTTTAATGTGTGATAGATTAAGTGATAAGGATTACATTTAGTCCTTAAAATTTAAACTATGCTAAACCCATTCAAAAAAATTACTCTTTCTGTATTCACTGCCGCAACATTAGTAACCGGCACACTTGATGCACAACAATTAAAAGTTCCGGCGCCCAGCCCTTTACAAACTGTTAAACAGGCATTCGCGCTTTCTGATATTAGTCTTGAATATTCCCGTCCGGGTGCAAAAGGACGTACTATTTACGGCGACCTTGTTCCTTTTGGTAAAACCTGGCGCACAGGAGCGAACGCTGCTACTAAAATTACTTTTGGTGAGGATGTTAAAATTGAAGGCAGTGATCTTAAAGCTGGGTCTTATGCCATGTATACTGTTCCGAATAAAGACTCATGGGAAATTATGTTTTACAAAGATCTGACGCTTGGTGGAGACGTAAGTAATTACAAAGCAGAAAATGAAGTGTTACGCGTGAAAGTGAAACCATCTTCTTTATCGCAAAATGTAGAAAGCTTTACGATTAATTTCGCGGACTTAAAACCAAACTCATTAGTGGTAGAATTATTATGGGAGAAAACAAGAGTAGCGTTTAACGTTACTTCTGACATCGACAGCAAAATAATGAAGAACATTGAAACTTCTATTAATGCTGACAACCGTCCGTATTTCCAGGCTGCAAGTTATTACTACGAAAATGACAAAGATCTGAAGCAAGCGATGACATGGGTTGACAAAGCCATGGAAGCAAACCCAAAAGCGTATTGGATCGCAACTTTAAAAGCAAAGATCCAGTTAAAAATGAAAGATAATAAAGGTGCTGCTGAAACAGCTACTAAAGCAATGGCTCTTGCAAAAGAAGGCGAAAATGATGATTATGTAAAGATCAATGAAAAAATAATTGCTGATTCTAAAAAGTAAATTTTATAAGTACGATAGAGAAACGCCTGGTAATTTTTACCGGGCGTTTTTATTTGGCCTGGCGTGATCCTGCCAAATTTATTATCAATGCAAAACCAACAACCAGCAGGCATCCTATTACATTCAGCCACAGGAAAGCAGACAGATTCAATATCCAGGCAGTAACTACAAATGCTTCCGCCAGAATTGCAGCAATAAAAACTGCTGTGCCTTTTACCTTTTTAAAATAAAAAGCCACAATAAAAATTCCAAGAATGGTGCCGTAGAACAAAGAACCGAGCACATTCACCGCTTCAATTAAATTACCAAGTTTTCCCGCATAAAAAGCTACACCAATGCAAAACACTCCCCAGCCCACTGTTGCCCACCTTGAAGCATTCAGGTATTTTTTATCATCGCCATTTTTGTTTATCAATCGTTTGTAAAAATCAACAACAGTGGTAGAGGCTAAAGAATTTAATCCGCTTGCTGTGGAACCCATTGCCGCAAGAAATATAATAGCAATCAGCAAGCCCACCATTCCCACAGGCAAATAGGTGGTAACAAAACTTAAAAAAATGTAATTGCTATCATTTACATCCGCCTGTGAATAATTGGCCTTCATTAAATTGGTCACCTGCATTCTTACCAGCTGTGAGCGCTTATCGTCTGTCTTAAGCTCGGCGCGTGCCAGGTCAATCCCTTTCTCATCATTGGCGTGTAAGGCACTTACAAGGTTATTCACATGCCGCGCTTTCTCAGTGTGTATCTGGTTATAATTGCCCTCAAGCTTTTTGTATGTTGTTGCATACTGACTTTTTTCGATCCGCTCTGTTTCAATTTTATTGAAAAAAACCGGCGGTCTCGTGAATTGGTAAAACGAAAACATCATCACGCCAATAAGCAAAATCAAAAACTGCATTGGTATTTTTACCAGTCCGTTCATAATTAAACCCAAACGGCTTTGCGTAATGGAGCTACCGGTGAGATATCGCCCAACCTGTGACTGATCGGTGCCGAAATAGGAAAGCTGAAGAAAAAATCCTCCTATAATTCCCGACCAGATATTGTATTTATTATTCCAGTCAAACTTTGTATCGATTGCATTTAAACGATCCATTTTTCCAGCAATGTGCAAGGCATCCGAAAAGCTTACGTTATCTGGCAAGAGATGAACAACCATATAAGCCGCCATAAACAAGCCCGCAAAAATAATGCTCATCTGAAACATCTGTGTATAAGACACCGCTTTGGTTCCGCCATAGACTGTGTAAATTATAACAAGAATGCCGGTAAGCAATGTAGTATAAATAATATCCACGTCCAGTATTGTTGCAAGGATCAACGCCGGCGCATAAATGGTAACGCCAGTGGATAAACCTCTTTGTAATAAAAAAAGAGAGGCTGTAAGTGTTCGTGTTTTATTATCGAAACGTTTTTCAAGATATTCATACGCCGTGTAAACATTCAGTTTATGAAAAATAGGAATGAAGGTGATACAAAGCACTATCATGGCCAACGGTAAACCAAAATAAAACTGCACGAACCTTAACCCGTCTGAATATCCCTGGCCGGGCGCGGAAATAAAGGTGATGGCGCTAGCCTGCGTTGCCATAACCGACAAGCCTACATGGTACCAGGGTAATTTTTTATCTGCGAGTAAAAAAGTTTGGATGTTTTTAGCACCGCGGCTTTTCCAGATGCCATACGACACAATAGAAAGAAGCGTTACGCAGAGAACTATCCAGTCGATCGTACTCATTCAAAATACCGGGTAATTAAATAAAAGCAAACGATCAAAACTACAAGTACGCTAACAACAAGTGCGTAAACCCTGTTCCATGTTTTAAATATTGGCGGTTTTTCGCTACTCATTATTTATTCTGGGGCAAGCTAATAAGATTTACCATAAGCCTGTAAGCACCGGGAACACCGGCGGGCAGCTCCCTGAAAAAAGCCAGACCTGTATATACAAAATTACCTTTACCATATTTTGCTACAATTAAACTTCCCTCACTTGCCTTTTCGCCCGGGTCGTTCATAGACAAAAGCATTTCGTAATTCTTGTCAGGCTCTGTTGCAAAATAAATCCCGCGCTCCTGCACCCATGCTTCAAAATCATTTTTGCCGATCTTGTTCGGGAAATTAAATACTGTGTGTTCAGGTTTTAAAATTTTCACTTCAGCATTTTCATCGGTAACCCTGTCGCGCGAAATCGTAAACGGATAAGGTCCTATTTTAGCCAGCACCGGGCCAATCCTGTTGTTGGTATTATATTGTACAATCAGGTTCCCGCCCTTATTCACATAATCCATCAGTTTATTATAATGAACCTGCAGACGATCATTCGTGTTGTAGGCTCTCACACCTGTAATGATAGCGCTATATTTAGAGATATCTCCATTTGTAAGAATATCATCGGTTAAAACAGTAACGTTATAACCAATCTGCTTAAGACACGCCGTAACATCGTCTCCGGCACCGGGAATATAACCAATAGCATTTCCAGCTTTTTTGATATCAAACTTTGTAAGATTTGTTTCAGCCGGACTTAAAATAAACTGTGGGGGAATATGATCGTATTCTATTCGCTTTACAGAAGAGGTATATGCCACGCCATCTATGCGCGCCAAAGCGATTAATCTACCGTTGTTAAAATCAGATTTCGGATAAATCATTACATCTACAATTGCTTCGCCACCTTTTTCAGCAATGCTGAATGCCGGATTTTTTATTTCCAAAAACCAACCCTGCGGAACGATCAATTCCAGATTACCTTTTACATTTGAGGCGTTCGATTTAATAACGAACTGAATGATGCGTGGTGTCGAATCAGTAAAGACATAATTTTTTTCAGGAATAGTTATGGTTGCAAGCGGTAAAATTTCCAAAGGCCGGTATAGCTCTCCTTTAACAGGATCTGTGTATTTGTAAACCACGCCTCTTTCCACCTGTAACAACAGTCCGCCTATTTCAACATCAAACATTACTTTGAGCGCGGGATCATTTTCAGGTTTACCAATTAAAGTTTTGTCATTCACAACAAAGCGATTGCTTCCATGCTTTTCATTTAACCAGTAAGGATTTGAATAAGGCGTTTCTGTTTTTAATTTTTGAATCCTTTTAAAATTGTAGAGCTCATTTGTTTTTAAAACCAGGAAAGTCGAAGTATCACTTATACCAATGTAATTAATTTTGTTCAGTTTTGCCTCTCCCTTGTTTCGCTTGATAACCTGTACACTTAGGGAGATAGAATTCCCCGGAACACAGGTATAGTCCGCTGCATAAGCTTCCATCCACAAACCCGAGCAGGCTAGTAAAAGATCAACGCATTCTTTTTGTTTTTGACCTTTCCAGTACATTACTTCTTTATTCTGACCATCAAGGGCCGATAACTGATTGTATATTTCAACAAGTGAAGGCACAGTAATCGAGGGCTCAAGCGGGTTGAATTTAGCAATACCGTCTTTTATTAGTTTTTCGATTTTAGAAGCCTGTTTTAACCGTTTCCAGGATTGATCAATCCCCTGAAACAAATCAGTTTTTGCACTGTCGCCTTTCAGCAACTTGAAATATTCGATGGAACTACCTCTTCCCCTGGCAGATCCAAAGCCCTGGCTTTTGTGCATGGAACGACTCTCAGAAGCAATTTCGCCATAACCTTTACCCAGCACAGGGTTATAAACCCCCACGTCTACTTTTAACTGGTTGGGGGCGGTGGTGTTGGTGCCTCCAAAATTAAACGTATTCCAGAATATTCTTTTAGCCTGCCACACCTCAACATACTTTAACTGTTCAGGAAACCGTAATGGGTCGGCCGCAGCATCATAGGCCTCAAGGGCAAGAATAGCCGAAGCGGTGTGATGTCCGTGACCGCCTTCACCCGTAGTTGGGAACCTGCAAATAATAACATCGGGTTTAAATTTACGTATGGCCCACACAACGTCGCAAAGAATACTGTCTTTATTCCAGATAGAAAAAGTTTCCTCCGGATTTTTAGAAAAACCAAAATCGTTGGCGCGGGTAAAAAACTGTTCGGCGCCGTCAATCCTTCTGGCAGCAAGTAACTCCTGTGTTCGTATCAGTCCCAATGCATCGCCTTGTTCTTTTCCCACAAGGTTTTGGCCCCCGTCTCCCCGTGTAATTGAAAGATAAGCCGTGCGTAATTTTTTCTCCCTGGCAAGGTAAGCCAGCAGGCGCGTGTTTTCATCATCCGGATGAGCGGCGATATACAGCACCGAGCCAACCGTATTTAATTTTTGTAAACCCAGAAGAATTTCCGAAGCGTTTAAGACCGGCGATGTTTGGGCGCCCAGGGAAAACAATACGAGAGAACTGATAACTAAAAAGATAAACCGCATACCTGAAAAAGTAAATTAATAAGGGGAAAGATAAGCATTAAGAGTAAAATATTCCCCAAAAAATAAACTATGGAATGCCCCTCAGCGAAGATTTGAGAGCCTGTTGATAAATACCTTTTTATTTTTTCTTTACCTGTTCGCAGGCTTGTTTTGACATTTCCAGATGATGCTCTAATGTAGGCACAACACTCGCTGCCCACTTTTTCAGTTCAGCATCTTTTCCTTTTTTCGCTTGTTTTTTAAACTCACACAGATCTTTTTTATGATCCCTCACCATCAGTTTGGTGTATGCTTTATCAAAGTCCTCCGCATTCTTTTTCGAAAGTTTTTCAAAGATCCTTTCCCCTTTCTCATCAAGGTTTGTAGCCAGTACAATGCCCTTTTTGGAAGTTATTTCCATAAGATCCACGATGGCCTGCGAATGGTCTTCTTTCATCTTCTGACCCAGCTGTTTTACCGCTTCTGAATAACCGGCCTGCATGGCTAATTCACCCAGCTTAACCTCCAGAAGGTTGCCATTGGCCGCGTCAGTCGCGAACTTAACATCTCTCTGAGCGCTCATCGCAAAAGCAGAAAGAGCAAAACTAAAAAGAATGATTTTTTTCATAAGAAGGATTTAGACTTCAATAAATAACAAATACATGCCATCGCCTGAACGTAGCCCGAACAAGCAGCGGAAAAAATTTTTGGCACCTAATTTTATTAGTTAAAAAGTATAAAAACAAAAAAGCATGTTACGGGAAATTAAAAACTTCAGATTCGATGTCAATAAACTCAAAAGGATTAAACCTTTAAACAAGGATTGTTTAACCTTTAGAAAATCTAACTGCCCGAGATGTAAGGACCTGATCCAGTCGTTATACATTCCGCATGTACGGAAATCGGATTTCTTTTGTACAAATTGCCAGATCCTGTTCAGAAGGTAAAAGCCAGACCACCTGTAGCGAATGAACTATTTCATTTAGGTGCCAGCTATTGAAAACCTAAATGCAATTATTGCCATTTTATTTTCTTGTTTTGTTACCGGAAATTTTTTATATTTAGGTAATGAGATCCATCCGTACCGAAATTGCTTTTATGAGTTTTAATGAAGAAGAATCCCTTCTTCATATTGAAATTACAGCGGGCGCTGAAATGACACTTGAAAATACCAGCCGCCATTACCGTGTTATTCACGAGCTTACCTCCGGTAAACCCTATATTGCACTTGTGAATGCCGCCAACTACTTTATGATTGATCCCGATGCCCTAAAGTACGGCGCCTTACAAAATACCATTGCCAACAGGGTTGCTTCGGCCCATTATAATTCTAATGTGGCAAATGTTTTAACCGTTAGCTTTTTTAAAAATAACCATAAACCGGGTATTCCGGTTGGCATTTTTAAAACAAAAGAAGAGGCCCTTGAATGGATCACCACGTTAAAAAAAGAAGGCATTTTTAACCTGTCGAAAGAACTTATTTAATTTCGCGATTGCGCTTCGCATTTTAAATCAGTCAATCTCAACACCTTAGCTTTTACCAATAAACAGAAAAGTTTAATGTTCTTCTTTTGTCGAATTTCTATAATTTAATTTTAAAGGTAAAACTGGTTTTGTTATCTTTAAGAAAGATTTAAATTTAACCCCCAATTGTTGAGATAACGTGATGAGCGAGTTAACCCCCCAGATTCTCCTGGTAGATGATGACCCGGATGATCATTTTTTTATGCAGACCGTAGTAAAGGAATTCAGCCCTGAAATTAAAGTCCATTCGGTATATAATGGCGCGCAGGCCATGGACCTTTTATTAAAAGGAGAAGATTCTCCGGAAGAAAATTACACTCCGGATCTTATTTTAACCGATCTGAACATGCCGCTTTTAAGCGGACTGGAACTTCTGAAGGAACTGAAAAAAAACAGTAAGCTTTGTAATATTCCTGTTTTTATTATTTCAACGAGTAAAAATGATAAAATAGAATCAGAATGCCTTATTCATGGCGCTCTCAAATATTACCTTAAACCAATATCCACAGAAGATTTAAAAGGAATTATTTCTGAAGTACTTCTGGCTTCGGGTTTAGGCACTGTTTAAAGGAATTTTTAACGGCATTGTTAACCGGGGGCCGAAATGAATTTTGCAATATCATAACACAACGTCACTCCTTTTTTTTCCTCAGGTATTCTTCTGTAAAATGTTCGTTGTGTTTTGCCTGCGAAAACTTTTCAGCATTGTAATTTTTTGATTGATTTCTGGGAATGGATAGCGATTTCCAGTCGTCGTTCTCGAGCATTTTTCCAATATAAACGATCTGACCGATATGATACGGATAATGCGCCAGCTGCCTGTTAATGGCTTCCATCACACTATGTCCCTGGTTACGGATATAAATGGTTTTTGCAAAATCTTCTTCGTTTAAAGAATTCAACGTGTTAAATAAACAGTTCCATCCTTCGTTCCATTTTTTAAGAAGCTCTTTGCGTGTCTTAACATGCACTTCAAACTCCGCGTCTCTTTCCCTCCACTCCTTTTCCCCGTCAGAAGTTAAAAAGTCGGTCCAGCGGCTCATCATGTTGCCCCAAAGGTGTTGAACGATAATGGCCATACTGTTGCTGTTCTCATTGAACTGGTAGAATAGTTTTTCGTCTTCCACCTGCTCAAAGGTTTGCTCGGCAAGATTCTTATAATATTCGAATTGCCGTTTTACACTTGTAATAAAATCAGAAGTTTCCATATTGTAAATTTTTAAAATTCAAAATCATAAATCTCATTTCCGAAAATTAATCTCACCTTGTTCTACGTTCTGCTTTAAATGTTTTATAGCAGTCCATTACTTTCGAATAGAGCTCCGCGCCCTCGTGATTGATGATGAAATAATTACTGATGTAATAACAATATCTTCGGAACGCTTCAAAATCTATATTCTCATCGCCAGTGAGCCTTGCAAGAATTTCAGGCGTCAATTTTTTTGCCACCTGTTCCTGATCAAACAAATCTTCAAATATTTTTGCGAGCTTCCTGATCTGCCTTCCCTCTTTGCTATACTGCATATATAACGCGGTAATAGGGCTTCCGAGGTAATCCAGTTTCCTGATCTTACTCTCATCAATTATCTTTTGCATGTAATCGCGCTCGTAGGGTTTTATTTTAAACGTGGTAACCGTAACCGTGTTCAGGTTTACCATCTGCTGGCCCATGATGAGCTTAACAAGTCCTTTTTCGTTGGATTTAAGCGATTTTACCGGCACGTACAATTTCGCGTAGCCCACATAAGAACAAATGAGTGTATCATCCGATTTTGAAAGCAGTGTAAATCGGCCGTCATTATCACTCATAGTGCCGTTTCCGTTACTTTTATTGATGATATAAACAAAAGGCATCAGAGTGGCACTGTCGCGTTCAACAATAACCCCTTTAATGAGTTGCTGTGCCAGAAAATTAGCGGGTAAGAGTAAAAAAAATATTACTTTCAGAAAATTCAATGCCCTAAAGTAAAAGTATAATATATATTTATAAACACTGGTTAATAAATTTAACCTTTTTTAGGCACACTTTAATTTTATAAAGCCCTTGAAATGGCGTATTTTTAATGTCTCCCATCATGGATAATTTTATAGTATCGGCCCGTAAGTACAGACCACAACACTTTAACACAGTTGTTGGTCAAAGTCATATAACCAATACTCTAAAAAACGCCATCGTTAATAAACAGCTGGCCCAGGCCTATCTGTTCTGCGGCCCGCGCGGTGTAGGGAAAACAACCTGCGCCCGTATTTTCGCTAAAACCATTAATTGTCCGGATGTTGACGCTAAAGGTGAAGCCTGCGACAAGTGCGACTCCTGTGTTTCCTTTAATTCCGGGGCATCACTGAACGTTTACGAACTGGATGCCGCCAGTAATAACTCGGTAGAAGACATCCGTAACCTGGTTGACCAGGTGCGCTTTGCCCCGCAGCTGGGAGAATACAAAGTATATATTATTGACGAGGTTCACATGCTGAGTACCGCGGCCTTCAACGCTTTTTTGAAAACACTTGAAGAACCGCCAAAGCACGCAAAATTCATACTTGCCACTACCGAAAAGCATAAGATCATCCCTACAATACTCTCGCGTTGCCAGGTGTTTAATTTCAACCGCATTAAAGTTGAAGATATCAGCAATCATTTGGCCTTCATGGCCGGTAACGAGCAGGTAAGCTTTGAACCGGAAGCATTGCATGTGATCGCCCAAAAGGCAGATGGCGGCTTACGCGATGCCTGTTCTATTTTTGACCAGATGGTGGCCTTTACCGGCAATCATTTAACCTATAAACAAGTAGTTGAAAATTTACACGTACTTGATTACGATTACTATTTCAAAATAACCGACGCCTTTCTTAAACAAGGTCTTCCGGATATTATGATAACGTTTGACGACATTCTTAAAAGAGGTTTTGATGGTCATAATTTCCTGATCGGTCTGGGTGAGCATTTACGTAACCTGATGGTGAGCAAAGATCCTCAAACGATTGTTTTACTGGAAGTGAGCGAAACTCTTAAACAGCGCTATACACAGCAAGCCCAGGCTTGTCCGCTTAATTTCCTGCTCAAGGCTCTGGCGTTGATCAGCAAAACCGATGTAAATTATAAAAGCGCTAAAAACCAGCGCTTACTCGTGGAAATGGCGCTCATGCAGCTCACTTTTCTTACCGCGTCGGCCGATGCGGAAAAAAAAAATGATGAGTCAGAAACCCTGACAGTTACGCAACCAGCAGCAGTTGCAGGCACAACGGGAATTCAAAAAATAAGTGCCTTAAAGGAACCTGAAATTAAATTCGCGCAAAAACCCACCGTTTCTTTCGATCGCCTGAAGATCAAATCAGAATTCAGTCTGAATGAAGCAAAAAGTGGTCAGAATGGCAAAACAGAAACAAGCTCGGTCGCTGAAGAAAAGAACGATATCGTCGCTGTTAATAAAGATGTTGAGTTTGACGATGTAAAAGCGGCGATTAAAACTTATGCTGAACAAAAGCAGCAACAGGGCGCACGGCAGCTTCACGCCACCTTAACCACTTCAGGTCTTTCGTACGATGAAAGTGTTATCACACTTACCATCAATAACGAAACACAACGCGAACTGCTTCAAAACATGAAACAGGATTTTTTGGATGAGCTTCGCAAACTGCTTCACAACAATTCTATTACCCTGCAGGTGGAAATAAGCCGCCAGGAAAGTCAGAGCAAGGCTTACAAGCCGGCCGACATTTTTAAATCAATGGTAGAAAGAAATCCGGCATTGCTGGAATTAAAAAAACGTTTCGATTTAGAAATTGATTACTAACTTTATTTTTCATTAACCAAACATCCATGATATCCCAGAAAATCATCAAAGCCATTTTGTTTTTACTTATTGGCGGAAATATACTTGCGCAACAAAAACCCGGCGGCAATTCAAAACCCGTTAGTGATGACAAGAAAACCACCCTTAACTACGAATATGCGATTAACGATCCTTTAAAAACAAGGATCTATACTTTAAAGAACGGGATGAAAGTTTACCTCTCGGTTTACAAAGATGCGCCGCGCGTGCAAACTTACATTGCCGTAAAGGCCGGCAGCAAGAATGACCCTGCCAATGCCACGGGGCTGGCGCATTATCTGGAGCACATGGTGTTTAAAGGTAACGATGTGTTTGGAACAAAAGACTTTAAAAACGAAAGCGCCGAAATTAAAAAGATCTCTGACCTTTACGAAACTTACCGTAAAACAAAAGATGAAGCGCAGCGTAAAACCATTTATCATAAGATCGACAGTATCAGCGGAGTAGCTGCAAAATACGCTATTGCCAATGAATACGACAAAATGCTCGCGGGAATAGGGGCTGCCGGAACAAATGCCTATACTTCCTTTGATCAGACTGTTTATGTAAATGATATTCCGAGTAACCAGCTCGACAACTGGCTGAAAATTGAATCGGAACGCTTTAAAAAAATTGTTCTTCGTTTATTTCATACCGAACTTGAAGCCGTTTACGAAGAAAAAAACCGTGGCCTGGACAACGACAATAATAAAGTATACGAGGCTTTATTAGCTTCTCTTTATAAAAATCATACTTACGGAACGCAGACGACTATTGGAACAATTGAACATTTGAAAAATCCTTCAATGGTAGAGATCAATAATTTTTACGACAAGTATTATGTGCCGAATAACATGGCCATTGTTATGAGTGGTGATTTTGATCCGGATAAAATAATTGTTGACATTGAAAAAAAGTTTGGAAGCTATAAGGCAAAACCAGTACCTACTTACACGTTTCAACCCGAAGCACCTATCACTTCCAAAATAGCTATCGAGGTGGTTGGTCCCGATCCTGCCAGCATTAACATTGGCTGGAGAATGGCTGGAATGGGCACAAAAGATGAAGAAATTGCTACGATAATAGCTTCGCTGTTATATAACCGCACAGCAGGTTTAATGGATCTTAACCTGAACCAGGCGCAGAAAGTACTCAGCAGTAACGGTTTTTCATATTCCATGAAAGACTATGGTTTTTTTGGATTGAGCGGCGAACCTAAAGAAGGTCAGAGCCTTGAAGAAGTAGAAAAATTACTGATCGGGCAAATAGACCTCATCCGGAAGGGCGAATTTCCTGACTGGCTTACTTCGGCTGTTGTTACCGACCTGAAACTTAAAAAAACCAGAGAGCTGGAACACAATGATACTCGCGCCAACGCCATGTTAGACGCATTCATCAATGATCTTAAATGGGAGCAGGAAGTAGGCCGCCTTGAAAGGCTCTCAAAGATCACAAAACAGAACATTATAGATTTTGCGAACAAAACTTTTAAAGACAATAACTATGTGGTTATTTATAAAAGAACCGGTGAAGATAAAAGCGTTCAAAAAGTTGAGAAACCAAGTATTACTCCTGTGGAAGTAGACAGGGATCACTCGTCGCCTTTCGTTGAACAGATCATGAAGACAGCACCTTCGGTTGTTGAGCCTAAATTTATTGATTACGATAAGGATATTGTAAGGTCGCCTTTAAAATCGGGCGTTCCAGTTATTTCAAACAAGAACACAGAGAACAAATTATTTGAGATGTATTATAAATTTGACATGGGAAGCAATAACGACAAGATTCTTCCTGTTGCTGTAAAATATATTCCTTACCTGGGAACCACAGGTATGACGCCTTCTGACATCAAACAATCGTTTTATAAACTTGGCTGCTCATTTGAAGTATTCAGCGACAATGAAAACACCTGGGTGAGTTTAAGCGGGCTCGATGATAATTTTGAAAGTGCGTTGCAATTATTTGAGAAAGTACTTGCGGATCCGGTAGTGGATGAAAGCATCCTTAAAAGCCTTGTTGGTGACCTGATCAAAGAAAGGGGCGATAACAAACTTCAGAAACGTTTGATCCTTAATGGCGCTATGCTTAACTACGCGCGTTTCGGACCTGTAAATCCTTTTACGCACAAGGCTACAGAGGAAGAACTTAATAAATTAACGGCCACGGATATTAAAAATAAGATTAAAAATCTTACCTCTTATGAACACAAAGTATTGTATTACGGACCTAAGTCTGCAACGGACCTGGTATCCTCCTTACATACGTTTCATACTGTTCCGGAAAAGCTCAAGCCGGTTCCGTCTCCCTATAAATTTGATGAAAAGCAACTGGACAATACAGTTTATGTAATTGACTACGATATGAAGCAGGCAGAGATTGTGATGCTTTCGAACGGAGGTCTCTACAGAGCAAGTGAAGTTCCGCTGACAACCTTGTATAATACTTATTTTGGAGGAGGCATGAGCGGGGTAGTATTTCAGGATCTGCGTGAATCGAAAGCCCTTGCCTACTCAACTTATTCGCGTTTTGTACTGCCCAACAAATTAAGCAAGCAATGCTTTAACATGTCATACATAGGTTCGCAGGCCGATAAATTGGCTGATGCCATGAAAGGCATGGCAGATCTGCTGAACGAAATTCCTAAAGCGGAAGGAAGTTTTCTTTCTGCCAAGGAGCTTGTGTTACAGGAGATGAGAACGCAACGTATTACCAAATCTGAAATTCTTTTTGATTATCTCAAGGCAGAAGACCTGGGATTAAAAACGGACATCCGAAAAGACATTTACGACAAAGTACAACAATACAGTTACGATGACGTTAAGAAATTCCAGGTGGAAAATGTAAAAGGAAAACCAAAAACTATTCTTGTATTAGGCAAGAAGGAAGGACTGGATGTTAAAGTGCTTCAGCAATATGGCACTGTAAAATACCTTACTTTAAAAGATGTTTTTGGATACTAAAACAGATTTAAGATTTAAGAAGTTTTATTTAAGATTTAGCACGCGGCAAAAATCTAAGTCCTACTTCTAAAATCTAATTTCTAAAATCTAACTTCAAAAATCTATATGGTTTCATTCGACAATACAGAAAATGCCTTTAAAGCCAAAACCAATGGCGAACTGAGAAAATCATACTGGCTCTTTAAACTTATCGGGAATCCATTTATGGTAAAGTTTGGTGCCAAAACCGCGCCAATTGCCCTTAACATAGGATTTAAAGGGCTTATTAAAAGCACTATTTTTAAACAGTTTGTGGGAGGTGAAAATATTCACGACTGCTCGCAAACTGTTGCCCAGCTTGGCAAATACAACATCGGAACAATTCTTGACTACAGTGTGGAAGG
This sequence comes from Bacteroidota bacterium, assembly GCA_013816895.1. Classification (GTDB taxonomy): domain Bacteria; phylum Bacteroidota; class Bacteroidia; order B-17B0; family Aurantibacillaceae; genus Aurantibacillus. The sequence continues at coordinate 37,332 of JACDDR010000011.1, read as the reverse complement.
TAAAGAAAGTGAACAGGATTTTGATCATTGCCTGAACGAAACACTTGAAACCATTAAAAAGGCGAAGGACGATGTAAACATTCCCTTTTGTGTGTTTAAAGTTACCGGACTTGCACGTTTCGATCTTCTCACCAAGGTTAGCGCGTTACACGTACTGTCGGTGGAAGAAGACAAAGAATGGAACATGGTAAAGCACCGGGTTCATCTTATCTGCAAAACAGCCATGGATAGTGATCAGCCTGTTTTTATTGATGCTGAAGAAAGTTGGATACAAACGGCCATAGACAGGCTCGCGGAAGATAACATGATGGCATGTAATAAAACCAAAGCCATTGTTTACAATACTTTTCAGTTTTACAGACACGACAGGCTAAACTACCTGGAGGAAACTCTTAACAAAGCAAAAGAGGAAAGCTTTTTTGTAGGCGCAAAATTAGTGCGCGGTGCTTACATGGAAAAAGAAAGAAAACGCGCTATTGAAATGCATTACCCTTCGCCCATACAGGAAAGCAAAATTGCATGCGATATGGATTACGACAAGGGCCTGCGTTTTTGTGTTGAACATATCGACCGCATCAGCGTTTGTGCCGGAACCCATAATGAGAACAGCAGCCTTTTATTGGTTAACCTGATGAAAGAAAAAAATATCGCGCCCAACGATAAACGCATTTATTTTTCGCAGCTCCTTGGCATGAGCGATCATATCAGCTACAATCTTTCCTTGAATGGTTACAATGTGGCCAAGTATGTACCTTATGGCCCGGTGAAAGAGGTATTACCTTACCTGATACGGAGAGCACAGGAGAACACGAGTGTAAAGGGGCAAACAGGTCGCGAACTAAATCTGATCATGAAAGAAAAAGCGCGAAGAGCTCAAACAAAACTATAAACCTTTCAGATTAAGGATAAGCGCCTGGTAATAACTTACCGCTGTTTTTAAAAGGCGTTCGTTGGTTTTGATCCCGTACTTTTCAATATCATATTTCATTAACGCTTCGCATTCCTTATAACTATCCTGATAAAGAGCTTCGCCGTACACCAGTGGTGAATTAATAATCCTGCATAAGATTAAGTTTCGCGCGAAAACGCCTTTGCTTCCGGTTAACAAACAATTGTCTTTCAGGTACTCCGCGTCAAAAGGAGAGGCGATATCCACTTTCAGATTTTTATTAAAATTATACACCGTTTGCGAAGCCAGCTTTTCAGACTGATTAAGCTGTTTGGTTAAAAGCAATCTTAAAAAATGCAGCTTGGTTTCAGTGCGCTCAAGGTTATCACGCGTAAAAGCCCCGCCAATAAAGGCCATCGTATAGTCCTTGTCTGATGTTTTTTTCCAGGGATCGTTCTTTTCATCCACATTATAATGAATAATTACAGTAGCATGAGGAATAAACTGATTCACTTTTTTAGCGCGGTTAGAAAGATCATAATCTCTGAAAAAGTCCCAGAAGAAACGATAATCCCCGTCTTTCATAAGTTTATTATAACGTTCCGCACTCATCGCGTCTGTATTTTTTAAACTGTCGAGCACCCTTGATTTGTGGTTTAAAAGCCAATCGTTATATGTGCAATCAAAGGAAGTAAAATTTGCCTGCTGTCGCGTTAACAACACCTTTACCCCCTGCTCTTCCAGCATTTTTTTGAGTAACTCCGCGGTATTAAACGTAAGCTGACTTTCAAATATTTTTATAGAATCTCCGGGATGGAGTGAATCCTTCGCAAAATAAAGATATTTCTGTTCGATGGCCGCATCCTCCAGGTCGGTCGCAAAGTGCCCAGGATCAATGGCCACACGGTATCCTTCAAAGGGCAAGGATTTTTTTGTTTTTGTAATTTTCCGTCGGTCATCAATGTAGATCCATAAACTATCGCGCTGACGTTTGCTGTATTTTTTTGTTCCTTTTAATTTAAGAAGCTGTTCCTGCTGCTTGTAGGTAGTGTTCTGGAAAAAATCCGCAAGCATGGCTATCTCACCCGAGTAAATGGAAAACTCCCGTGTTCCCTTTGAATTATAAATATCTATCTGCTTATCCTCAAATTTCACCACGTTGTTCAGGCTACCCTTAAAATTAAGGTAGTCTACAAACCTTTCTTTGCATTGCCACATACTTTGCGAGTAAGAAAGATGAACTGCACAGCTAAATATGAAAAGAATTTTACGCACCTATTCAAATTTAGAATTTTAGTAATCAAAAAATATGTAAATTCAAGAGGGTTATTAAAGCAGATATGTTAACAGGCGAACAGATAAAAAATATACTCAGGGAATGTTCTTTTAAAACATCGCGCTCAGGCGGGAAGGGCGGACAAAACGTAAACAAACTTGAAACCAAAGTGGAGATTGAATTTCACCTGATGGTTTCTGAAGCGCTGAGTCCTGTTCAGAAGGAAACGATCTTAGCCCGTTATACCGCCATACAGGACGAAGGCATTATTAAGATCGTGAGCAGTACACACCGCACACAACTTGAAAATAAGCAAGAAGTTAAAAAAAAACTGATCGATCTTTTAAACAAGTATTTAAAGCCCGTAAAAAAAAGATACGCGACCAAACCTTCCAGAAGCAGCAAATTAAAAAAGCTGGACAGCAAAAAAAAACGCGGCGAAATAAAAACCCTTCGCAAGAAGTTATTTTAATTGCTTTTTAACTCCCTCATATTTACAATTTTTCTTCCACTGGCTTTCACGGGTTATTGGTTAACTCCCGCAAAGTACCGCAACTACTTTCTGTTAGCAGCATCGTATTACTTTTATTTCAGTTATAATCCCTGGTTTCTTCTTTTACTCATCGGCACTTCTGCCTTTGATTTCTGGTGCGCCAAACAAATCCAAAACCAGGAAGCTCCCCAGACAAAAAAGATCTATCTTTTGCTGAGCCTGGTTTCCAACATCGGTGTTCTTTTTATTTTCAAATACTTTGTATTCTGTTATAACAGCGCTATATCTGGTTTTCACCTGCCCTACTCTGTTTTAAACCACCTTATTATTCCTGCAGGATTATCTTTTTATACATTTCAGTCGCTCAGCTACACCATTGATGTTTACAGGGGCAAATACAAACCCAACGATACACTCTGCGACTTTCTGTTATTTGTTTCCTTCTTCCCACACATGGTAGCCGGACCGATTGTACGCTACCAGAGTCTGATGCCACAGTTGAAAACAAGAAGCTATTTTAAAACGATTGACTGGGAAGGTTTTGTACGCTTAACGGTGTGGGGATATTTCAAAAAACTGGTGATAGCCGACAACCTGAACAGGATCGTAACGCCAATGTTCAATGATGTAACGCATTTCAGTGGCATCGAACTTTTTATTGCAGGCCTGCTGTTTGTCATACAAGTGTATTGCGACTTCAGCGGCTACAGCGATATTGCTACAGGAATTGCCAAACTGTTCAACATTAATTTAAGTCTGAACTGGCGGAGACCTTTATTTTCGCGGTCGCTACACGAATTCTGGCAGCGCAATCACATCAGCATTACCACCTGGTTCAGAGACTATCTTTACATCGGACTTGGCGGAAACCGTGTTAGTTATAACCGCTGGCTCTTTAATATCTTTTTGGTGTTTGTTATCAGTGGCTTCTGGCATGGCGCCAGTTTTACGTTTATTGTTTGGGGAACAATGCACGGTGTCATGTACATCATTGAAATTCTTTTGAAAAAAACTTTTTCAAAAGTAAAAGTGCCAAAAGTACTGGGCTGGCTGTACCTTATGCTTTTTCACACAGTCACTTTAATTGCTTTCAGGGCCAATAGTTTTACCGACCTGAGATACATTTATAAGAAAATGTTTTCCTTTACCGGAGATTATTTTTCTCTTCATTCACTTTTCACCCTGGAAGATAAATTTTATTACTGCCTGATGATTTTCCTCGTCGCTATCTTATTTCTTAAAGAATATAATGAAGAATACGCTTTTGTTAACCGCAGACCCTTTATCTATCAGGCCTTAAAGCCTCTTGCTTATGTATTGTTTATCATCATCATATTTGTTCTTGGTAATTTTTCGGCTAATACTTTTATTTATTTTCAGTTTTGATCCGCAAAGCTATAACCTACTTTATATTTATTACTGTACTGCTTTTCGGCTTACGGGAACTTCACTATTACGGTTTGCTTAAACAAAAAGAAGGTTATTATGCGAAATATAAAACTGCCTTTTTTCAAAAAAACCATTACACAGTTCTGTTCCTTGGTTCCTCCCGAGTCGAGATGCATTATAACACTCAATTATTTGATACACTCACCGGCGAAAACTCCTTTAACCTCAGTCTTGCCGGCGCCACACCCCAGGTGGCCTTTGCAGCGTTAAAGGCTTATCTTGTAAACAGCGCGCCGCCTGAAAAATTGTTTTACGAAATTGATTATCATTTTATAAAAAATAAAAGCAACGAAATAAAAGAGTTCAATAATTATTTTCCGTTTTTGAAAAACGAAACGCTACGATCCGAATTCAGCAAAATTGATAACAGGATGAATCATTTTTACTATGATCCTTATTTCTCATTTCCTTACACCGGCTTTAAAAATCTGAGCACTTCGGTGCATGGATGGATGGGAGTGCCCAACCTCACAGATTCACTCTACTACAAAGGTTATCTTAAAGAAGTTCTTCGTCCGCATTTAAAATACGATTCTGCTCAACCTGTTTTTTCATATTTTAATATTACCGATCGTAATTATCTCGATTCAATTATCATTCTCTGTCAAAAAAACAAAACTATTATTTCTCTCATTACTTCACCACTATTTGCCGGCGGAAAGCTGGATGTAGCAAACAAAGAACAGGTAATCTCACACCTTCAAAACATAGCCGGCATCCATAAGATAGAGTATTACAATTTTTCTTCACTATCTTTTTGCAACCAGCGTACTTTATTCGTTGACCATTTTCACATGAATGCGGGAGGAGCCTCTGAATACACGCATTATTTTGCTTCGTTTTATAACAATAAATGGCGCGGTAATGCGTTAAAATAGTGATAAATACCTTTTTTTTCACTAACTTTAATCCTCATATGCGCAAAGCTCTCATAGCCGTTCTATTTGCAGGAAGCCTTGTTTCAAAAGCACAGGTAGCCCGCAAATACAGTAATGAATTTTTAAATATTGGCGTTGGTGCCCGTGCCCTTGGAATGGGCAATGCGAATGTCGCGTCCGTAGAAGGCGTTAATGCAGGCTATTGGAATCCGGCTGGTCTTTTAAAACAAAAAAACGACCTGGAAGTTGGTTTAATGCACGCTGAATATTTTGCCGGCATTGCCAAGTACGATTACATAGGTGTTTCAAAAAAAATTGACAGTAACAGCGTGGCGGGAATTTCCATACTCCGTTTTGGAGTGGATAATATTCCGAACACCCTCGATCTTGTGGACGCGAATGGCAATGTGGATTACAACCGCATTACCAGTTTTAACGCTGTTGACTTTGCAGCATTGTTAAGTTATGCCCGCAGAATACCCAAATTAAAAGGAATAGAAGTTGGCGGAAATTTTAAGATTATCAGACGTAAACTGGGTGATTTTGGCGGCGCCTGGGGCTTTGGAATGGATGCCGGAGCGATGTATAATTACAAACAATGGAAATTTGCGGCAATGGGACGTGATATAACCGGAACTTTTAATGCCTGGAGTTTTAACATGAGTGATAAAGACATTGCTACTCTTCAGCAAACCGGGAATGATGTTCCAACATCCTCACTGGAAGTTACTGTACCAAAATTAATACTGGGGGCAGCACGCACCTTTATGTTCTGGAAAAACAAGATCTCTGTTTTAGGAGAAGTAAACTTTATCAATACATTCGACGGAAAACGAAATACAGTTGTAAAAACAAATTTGTGGAGTATGGAACCAGCGGTTGGCGCGGAAGTTGGATATAAAGGATTTGTGTACCTGCGCGGCGGATTTGGAAATATTCAAAAACAGCTTAACGATAACGCCACAAGATACATTACTACCTTTCAGCCTAATTTTGGAGTTGGCGTGAAATATAAAATTTTCACACTTGATTACGCGTTAACCGATATCGGCGATCGTTCCATTGCATTGTACTCAAATATCTTTTCGCTCAAAATAGATTTTAACAGTAAACAAGCCAAGTAAATGAAATATGAATTTTTGCGCGTTGATGTTTTACTGATTTTAAATGCTAGGAGTAAATACATCACTATTCCGGCATGAGAAAACTACTCCCGATAATTATTTTCTGTCTGGCAGTACATACTATCAAAGCCCAGGTGTATGGTAACACCTGGATAAACCATTCTCAACAATACGTTAAGTTTCCCATAGCGAAAGAAGGAATTTACAGGATTGATTCGCTTACCCTCTCCGGCTTTTATAATTTATCATTAATAGATCCGCGCAATTTTCAGTTGTTTATTAAAGGGAAAGAACAATTTTTAAACATCAAGGGCGAGGGCGACGGAAAAATAAATTCCGGTGATTATGTAGAATTTTATGCAAGCCCGCTGATGGGAGATGTTGATTCGCTGCTTTACACCAGCATTAAATATGTCCCCAACCCCTATGCGCCTATTTTCAACGACACGCTGTACGGTTTTCTTACACTCAATAATATAACAGCTAACAAACGCTATCAGCTTGAAGCAGATACTAATTCGGTGCTTTATGAAAATGCCAATCATTTTTATGCGGAAAAAATATTCACCGGTAAAAACGCTTACAACCAGGTAACTGAATATCCTGGCGACATCAGCGACCCCCGATATACACAGGCAGAAGGTTATGGCATCAATATTAATAAAGGCACTTCGCTTTCAACTGTCTTTGGAAACCTCAATGCGTATACTTCTCTTCCTTCTTACGTTACGTTTAATTATTCCGGCTCCAGCGTAAACTTCAACACCTTAATCGATCACCAGATACAGCTTTATTACAGCGACCAATCCAATACACCGGTATTGTTAAAGGATACGCTTTTCAGAGGCTTTTTACCTGTGAAAAGAACATACACCCTGGCCGCAGGCAACACGAATAACTTTACCAATTTCACAATTACATCGGTGGCAACGCCTTCTTTTGCCTTTAGCAATAACACGCTCTTGCATTACATACAATATTTATACCCTCAAACCACCGACCTTAATAATAAATCCTACCAGAAACTGTTGGTGGACAACAGCGTTTCTTCCACCAAAAATTTTTACAATTTCAGCAACTTTAATCTCGCAGGATCAACAACTGTTTTATTGTATGACCTTACGAACAATAAAAAAATAACTACAAAACTTTCCGGTAGCATGGTGCGAGCCGTTATTCCTGATGCTGCAGGAAGAAAATTATGCGTGCTTGCCGCGGAGTCGCAAACGCTGGGTGTAATACTCCGTAAAGTAAATAATCAAACGGGGATTTTTACAAATTTTAAAACTGCGGCTACACAGAAACCTTTTGTAATTGTTTACAACAAGATCACAAAAAATGGCGCCCTGGCTTACGCGAGCTATCGTCAGTCCCCACCAGGCGGAAGCTTTGACGTTATCAGCGCCGATATTGACGAGCTGTACGAACAGTTTTCTTACGGCATTAATAAACACCCTCTTTCCATCACGCACTTTGCCAGGTTCCTGTATGATAGTTTAAGCACAAAGCCCCAATATTTCTTTTTGATCGGTAAGGCCGTTTCCTGTGAATATCTTGCTCCGCAAAGTGCAGAAAACCTTATTCCTACTAAAGGTATTCCAAGTTGCGATAATATGCTCACTTCAAATTTAACGCCTACCACAAGCACTTACCTGGTTCCGGACATACCAATCGGAAGGCTGGCGGCGCTTACCAACTCTGAAGTTACCACCTATCTTGCAAAAGTTCAGCAACACGAAAGTTCAGCTCCGGCAGAATGGAAAAAACGAGTTCTGCATTTTGTGGGCGGAGATGAGCCAACGCTCACGGCGCAGCTGAGCTCCTACATGGGTATGTATAAGCAGGTAATAAAAGACACTTTATTTGGCGCCAACGTACTTACCTTCGAGAAAAACACCACTGCCCCGATTCAAACCAATATCAGCGACAGTATTAAAAACAGCATCAGTAACGGAGCGGCTCTTATTAATTTTTTCGGGCATGGTTCCGACCAGGGATTTGATCAGGCTATTGATAATCCTGAGCAATATAACAATGCGGGCAAATATCCATTTATTATTGCCAACGCCTGCTTTTCAGGAAATATTCACGTAGAGGGAAGGCGTTCTGTGAGCGAAAAATTTGTTTTTGCCAATCAGAAAGGAAGCATTGGTTTTATTGCTACCACTTCTTATGGCTTTGTGCATGCCCTTCACAGTTATACCAGCAAATTTTATGAAGCTCTCTCGCGAACGCGTTACAACAGGGGAATTGGAGATGTAGTAAAAGAAGCGATATATCAAAATTCACTTTCCTATGATTCGCTTATACGCTTCACCGCGCTTGACATGACCCTTCATGGTGACCCTGCAATTAAAATTTCAAATGGCGCATTGCCCGATTACCAGATAAAAAATAGCAGTATCAGTTTCAATACAAAAAAATACAGCGATTCACTTGGCATCACCATTAATATTACCAACCTGGGTAAAGCTGTACGCGATACTTTTATTGTGAGGGTTGAACGTTATTATCCAAACGGAGATTCGTCCATCATATTTAAAACCATTAAAGCACCGCTCTTCAAAGACAGCCTGACTTTTTTTATGTTAACTGATTTTAACCGCGGCATTGGTCTTAATAAATTTAAAGTAAGAATTGATGAATACAATGAAATTGCTGAAAGCGTTGAAACCAATAACAGCACCAGCGGCACGGTTGATTTGTTTATCCAGGGCGGGGACATCATTCCGGTGTATCCTTACAAATACGCGGTTGTACCAAAAACCACCACCATTACCTTAAAGGCGTCAACCACCGATCCCTTCGCGCCCTTAAGCACTTACCGTTTTCAGCTTGACACCTGCGATAATTTTACAACACCTATACAAACCACTCTTATTACCAGTAAAGGCGGCGTTATTGAATGGGTTGTAAATTTACCTTTTGCCGACAGCACTGTTTATTTCTGGCGGGTGAGCAGCGACAGCACTTCAGCCATAAGACCCTTTAACTGGAAGGAAAGCTCCTTTCAAACGGTGAACAGTAAAAACGGATGGGGACAAGCACATTTTAACCAGTTTAAAAATGATGCCTACCAGTTTGTAAACTATAAAAAGTCATTACGAAAATTTGTTTTTGAAAACAGCAGGCAAAGCATAGGCTGCAGGACTTTTTTCCAGAACTCAGTAAACGTTTCAGTGAACATTAACTGGTTTTTTAATAACATCACCATGGCAACATGGGGCTGCGGCCCTAATGGATTTAACTTCGCTGTTTTCGATTCAGTAAGCGGTCAGCCAGACGAAGTGGTAAGTACTAATTATCCTGCCGCGGGTTATGGGCCCTACAACAATTACGTGTGTGTACCTAACCAGGTTTTACGGATCTATTCATTTGGCGCTTATGACTATAATTGTGGATGCTGGCCGCCTAATTGGAAAACCGATATGGAGAATTTTTTAAATGCCATTGCTCCTAACAAATATGTACTTGCTTATACCGTGGGAGAAATTGCGCCGGGTTACGCTCAGATAAGCACTTATAACAATTCTCTTTACAGCGCCTTTGAAAGCATAGGTGCGGTTAACATACGAAACGTTTCAGACACTGTTCCCTATATTTTATTTGGAAAAAAAGGAATGACAGCAGGCCAGGGCCATGAAATTGCGGGAAGAAATAAAAGCTCAATTATTACGCTTGAGGATACAATTGTTACCAAATGGAACAACGGATATATTGCATCGGAACTAATAGGCCCTTCTTATAAATGGAACAGCCTGCACTGGCGCGTAAAAACTTTGGATGCAGTGCCGGGAGACACAACTGTTCTTAAACTTGTTGGTTTTAAAACCAATGGCACTGTTGATACACTGGCCGTTTTTCCGCAGGATAGCGCGGATGTATTGGATCTGGGTACTTATGCTGATGCCGCTGTATATCCTTATGTAAAGCTTGTAGCCTTTATGCGCGATTATGTGAAAGCTACTTCTCCGCAGTTAAGCCGATGGCAGGTATTGTATGATGAGGCGCCTGAATGCGCCATTAATCCTTTAAAAGGGTTTAAAACCATAAACGATTCATTGCAGGAAGGCGATCAGGTAACATTTACCTTTCCAATCGAGAACATTGGAATAAAAAACTTTACCGATAGTTTGGTGGTTACCTATTGGATAGAAGATAACAACCGCAATAAAACCCCCCTGCCGCAAAAACTGAAATCCAAACCCTTTGTGCCGGGTCAGGTTTTTATGGACACCGTTAAAATAAATTCGTACCAATTTGTTGGCAATAACGGATTATGGATTTATGTAAACCCTTACGGGAATAGTAAATACCAGAAGGAACAACAGCAGTTCAATAACATTGGGCGTTATAGTTTTAAAGTTAGCCGCGATGTTACAAATCCCTTGCTGGACGTAACGTTTGACGGAATACGAATCCTTAACGGAGATCTTGTATCGGCAAAGCCGAACATTCTGATCACATTAAAGGACGAAAATAAATTCCTGCAGCTTAACGATACCAGCGCTTTCACAATCTATCTGCAACCTCCTTCGGGCATACAGAAGCAGATTTATTTTGGGCAGGGACTCCAATTTACTCCTGCAAATTTACCGAATAACAGTTGCTCTATTCTTTACAATCCTGATCTTTTGAACGATGGTAAATATAAACTTACCGTGCAGGCAAAAGACAGAAGCAATAACCGCTCGGGTATGCAGAGTTATGAAATTCAGTTTGAAATAAATAACAAGCCCACTATTACCAATCTTCTTAATTACCCGAATCCCTTCAGCACAAGCACGCGCTTTGTTTTTACATTAACAGGCAGCGAGGTGCCGGAAGTATTCACCATACAGATCATGACCATTAGCGGCAAGCTGGTAAGAGAAATTACGCGTGCCGAACTTGGTCATTTGCATATCGGTAGAAACATTACCGAATACGCCTGGGATGGCCGCGATGATTTTGGTGACAAGCTTGGCAATGGCGTTTACCTTTATAAAGTTCTCACAAAATTAAACGGAGAAAACATTGAAAAATCAGGTACCAGCGCCGATAAATATTTTGTAAAGGAATTCGGTAAAATGGTTATTATGCGGTAACAACGCTTGACCTTGTTGTTTTTGTTCCTCTTCGCAGTCCTATTTTAACAACTGAATTTTTAATTTTTGATATTAATCTATATATTTAGATTTATAGATTTAAGTAATTCCCCATGAGTGATCAAGCTTTTCAACCTGTTGCAGAAACAGCAAATACCATTAAATGTAAAAACTGTGGCGCTAATCTGAAATTTGCTCCCGGCGCGCATAGTTTAAGCTGCGAGTATTGCAATGCAAAGAACGAAATCCAGGTTGAGCAAACAGTAATTATTGAAAATGATTTTGCCACCTTCCTCGAACAAAATGCAGGAGCGGCCGAACAACAAAGTATTTCAACCGTTAAGTGCGGCTGTTGTGGCGCCTCTACCACACTTGCGCCCAACGTCACTTCCAGTAATTGTCCGTATTGCGATACCCCTCAAGTGATCAAAGATGCTTCCACCAGCAGCATCATAAAACCGAAATATCTTTTACCCTTTAAAATTGAGCGGAATAGCGCGAAAAGCGAATTTGTAAAATGGGTCGGCAGTTTATGGTTTGCGCCAAGCAAATTAAAAGGCTACGCACAACAAAGTGCAGAAAAACTGCGGGGCGTGTACATGCCTTACTGGACCTATGATACAAACACCGACAGTTCTTATTCAGGATTAAGAGGAGATTATTATTATGAAACGCAAAGTTACCGCGACTCGGAAGGAAATACCCAAACCCGCGAGGTGCAGCGAACCGCATGGTCTCCGGCGAGTGGCAGCGTGAACAACACCTTTGATGATATTCTGGTTTGTGCTTCCAATTCATTACCGGAAAAACTGGTTACAGAGCTTGAGCCCTGGGACCTCCCCGAACTTGTATCGTATAACGATCAGTTTCTGGCGGGCTTTATTACTGAAAGTTATCAGACTCAATTAAAAGAAGGTTTTGAGATTGCAAAAGGCAGGATGCGGCCCGTTATTGAAACTTCGGTAAAAAGCGATATTGGCGGTGATGTTCAGCAGGTTCATTCAGTAAGTACCGATTATACAGAGATTAAGTTCAAACATATTTTATTGCCATTATGGATCAGTGCTTACCGCTTTAACGAAAAAGTGTACCGCTTTACAGTGAATGCACGAACGGGCGAAGTGCAGGGAGAACGGCCTTACAGCGCCGCAAAAATATTTTTCTTTGTCCTGTCAATTTTAGCGGTAATAGGCGGCGGTATATTTTTATATTCCAAATACAAACATTCGGGAACGCATTAACCTCAGAATTTTTTCGCTTAAGAAAAATTCTTTAGTAAACGCATAAAAAAAGCTCTCGGAAAAATCCGGGAGCTTTTTACTTTTTTATATTTTGTTTTAGACTTAGATCCCTCGCTCCGCTTTGCTCGCTCAGGATAGTCATCTCTAACCTTTCGCTCCGCGAAAGCTAAGTAAGCAGAACAGATCCTTCGCTTGCTTCGCCCGCTCAGGATAGTCATCTCTAACCTTTCGCTCCGCGAAAGCTAAGTAATAAGAACAGATCCTTCGCTCCGCTTAGCCCGCTCAGGATAGTCATCTCTAACCTTTCGCTCCGCGAAAGCTAAGAGCTGACTACATCATACCACCCATACCGCCCATATCAGGTGAACCACCCATACCGGCAGACTTCTCTTCTTTTTTCTCAGCCAAAACGCAATCCGTTGTTAAAAGCATTGCTGCAACAGAAGCTGCATTTTCCAATGCTACACGGCTAACCTTAGTTGGATCAATAACTCCTGCCTTCAGTAAATTTTCATATACTTCAGTGCGCGCGTTAAATCCGAAATCATCTTTTCCTTCTTTTACACGTTGTACAACAATGGATCCTTCGATACCGCAGTTAGTGCAAATTTGACGTAAAGGCTCTTCCAAAGCACGTTTCACAATCGAAATACCAGTGTTCTCATCTTCGTTAGCACCTTTCAGTTTTTCCAAAGCGCTGATGGCACGGATATAAGCTGTTCCACCACCCGGTACAATTCCTTCTTCAACCGCTGCACGTGTAGCTGCCAGAGCATCGTCCACACGATCTTTCTTTTCTTTCATTTCAACTTCACTCGCAGCACCAATATATAATACAGCAACACCACCAGCTAATTTAGCAAGACGTTCCTGTAATTTTTCCTTATCATAATCAGAAGTTGTTGATTCGATCTGCGCTTTAATCTGGTTAACACGCGATACAATCTCCGCTTTTTTACCGGCACCATTTACGATGGTAGTATTATCCTTGTCGATTGTAATTTTTTCAGCGCGGCCTAAATCAGTTAACTGTGCGTCTTCTAATTTACGTCCTTGATCTTCGCTGATAAATGTTCCGCCTGTGAGGATAGCGATATCTTCAAGCATTGCCTTGCGGCGATCGCCAAAGCCCGGAGCCTTCACAGCACAAATCTTTAAGTTGGCGCGTAAGCGATTTACCACAAGCGTTTGTAATGCTTCTCCGTCAAGATCTTCAGCAATAATCAGTAACGGCTTTCCGCTTTGAACTGCTTTTTCAAGAATAGGCAACAATTCTTTCATTCCACTGATCTTCTTTTCAAAAATCAATATATAAGGACTTTCAAGAACGGTTTCCATCTTATCAACGTTAGTTACAAAATACGGAGAAATGTAACCGCGGTCAAACTGCATTCCTTCAACAACTTCAACAGTTGTATCCGTGCCTTTTGCTTCTTCAACCGTAATAACTCCTTCTTTCTTCACCTTGCTCATAGCTTCAGCAATAAGCTTACCGATAGTGCTATCGTTGTTAGCGGAAATAGTGGCAACCTGCTCAATCTTTTTGTTTTCGTTACCAATATTTTGAGATTGTTTTTTAAGGTTCTCAACAACTGCAATAACTGCTTTGTCGATACCACGCTTCAAATCCATTGGATTTGCGCCTGCAGCAACGTTTTTTAAACCGGCAGTAACAATTGCCTGACCTAAAACAGTAGCCGTAGTTGTTCCATCACCTGCTACATCAGCAGTTTTAGAAGCAACCTCTTTTAATAACTGAGCGCCCATGTTTTCAACGGGATGACTTAGTTCGATTTCTTTTGCAACCGTTACACCGTCTTTAGTAATTTGTGGTGAACCAAATTTTTTGTCAATGATCACATTACGTCCTTTTGGACCTAAAGTTACCTTAACGGCGTTGGCCAATGCATCTACACCACGCTTCAGGGCGTCGCGTGCTTCAATATTAAATGTTATATCTTTTGCCATTTTTCTAATTTTAGATTTGTTGAATTTTAAATTTATTGATTTATGAATCAGGAGGCAAGACGAGAAGAGTCAAGACAGTCCTGGCTCTTGTTCCTTTTTCAGTTTTTAAATAATCGCGTAAATATCGCTTTCGCGCATGATCAGGTATTCTTTGCCTTCAACCAGGATTTCTGTTCCTGCATACTTGCCATAAAGGATCGTATCGCCCGCTTTAACGGTCATTGGTTCATCGGGCTTACCGTTTCCTACGGCAATTACCTTTCCTTTCATAGGTTTTTCCTTCGCAGTATCCGGAATAATAATTCCACCTGCTGTTTTGGTTTCGGCTACTGCCGGTTCAACTAACACCCTGTCTGCCAGAGGTTTTAAGCTTATTTGTTGTTTTGCCATATCGATTTATAAATTTTGAATTTCGCAAAGTTAACGGCATAAACCATACCAATCCGATTTATTTACCAGATTTAGTCAAAAAATCAGCAAAGTATAAAAAACGGTAAATTTTTGACAGGATTAAAGTGACAAGCTGGCACTAAAGGCTAATTCTTTACGAATTTGATGTACAGAACCTTTTCTGAAGTTGCAATTTTAGCGAAATAAATTCCAGGCAACAATGCAGATATATCTGCAGATGAATCATTATCTACTGTTGCCACTTCCTGACCCGTTAAATTTATGATACCCACAATACCGGCATTGGCCCCGGCATTAATAGATAAAACGTCGCCTGCGGGATTTGGATAAACACCATATTTTATTGCTTGTACTTCATTAGCCCCGATACCTGAAGCCATATTCCCGGTTTCGGCTAACCAGATAGTGATATTCATTAATAATCTCTGATGATTACCCGCCGCATCAGTAATATAACCGTCGTATAGCACATCATTAGGGTCTCCCGTGCCATCATCTGTAGGAGAACTATCTCCTATAGCTGCAAATTTTCCATTATAGAACCTGCCATAAGCGCATAACACGCTATTTGTGCCTGCAGAAGCGCCGGTTTTGAAAACCACGCCTTTAACACTGGCGTTTTGGGCGGTATTTAACGTCATAGAAGTACCATTGCTCCACTTCACTTGTGTAACATTGCCCATGGGCCCGTGGATAATAGAGTCGTTTGCTGCCGCTATAACATTGGAAGATGTTTGAGAGAAATTCTGAAGATCAAAACTTAATCCAAAACCATTTGCCTGAACAGTATTGGTGGTCATTAAATTGTTCCAGATGGTGGGTGAATCGGCGCCATCTCCGTTACGATCGCTGACATCATGGTCGCTGATCATAAAAAGACCTCCGCCATTCTTCACAAAATTCATGATGGCGTTCTTCTCACTGGTGGTAAAAAGTATATTTGGTTCATCAATTATAAAAACTTTATAATTACTTAAATCCTGCAGATTACTGCTCATTCCATAGGTGATAGCTCCGTTATAAGGCAGGGTTTCAACAATGTATCCCTTTTTAGCGCAATCAATACCCCAGCTGGAAAGAGCTCCTGTCCAATAACTTTCAGGAGTTGACGCATTAATACCGCTTTGCGCGGCAGTGGGAAAACGTTGAGCATTGGAATTGGTCGCTCCGGCGCCACAATTTACACAAGCATTCGGACTCCAGTTCATATTGTGAAGGTCCGCATCTATTACCCAATCGGCGTTTCCGGCCGTCTGCGCTTTTGTAGCATCAAAAAGTATTTTAACCTGGGCATGGCTAATATTAAAGCCGCACAGAAAAATCAGAGGTAAAAACATTTTTAATTTCATGGGATTAATTTAGTACTAAAAATTAAGTAAATCCTTCATTTATAGATGAACGGTAATTATATTAATTTTACGGCGATGTACACTTTTTTAAATGGCCCCATTTTTAAGCTGATCCACACCTGTGCCGATGAACTGAATGTTGACGCGTATGCTATTGGCGGCTATGTACGCGATATTTTTCTCGAACGCCCCAGCAAGGATATAGATGTTGTAACGATAGGTAAAGGCATTGACCTGGCAGAAAAAATCGCAGCCAAACTGGGACCCGATGCGCATTTGAGTACCTTTAAAAATTTTGGAACCGCACAGGTTAAATTCAACGATATAGAAATAGAATTTGTAGGCGCCCGCCGGGAGAGTTACAACAGAGAATCGCGCAAGCCGGTGGTGGAAGACGGCAGTCTGCAGGATGACCAGAACAGACGCGACTTTACAATTAACGCACTCGCCATTGGTCTTTCGAAAAATAATTATGGCAAATTGCTGGATCCTTTTAATGGAATGCAGGATCTTGAAAATAAAATTTTGAGAACGCCTCTTGACCCTGACGTTACCTATAGCGATGATCCTTTAAGAATGATGAGGGCTATAAGGTTTGCCAGCCAACTTGGTTTTAGCATTGAAGAAAATTCTCTTAACGCCATAACCAAAAATAAAGAACGCATTCGCATTGTTTCTATGGAGCGGATTTCTGATGAACTCAATAAAATTATCCTTTCAGATGTTCCATCAGTCGGATTTAAACTAATGTTCGATACGGGTTTACTTCATATTATTTTTCCGGAAATGGTAAAATTACAGGGAACAGAAACCATCAAAGGACTTTCGCATAAAGACAATTTTTATCACACGCTTGAAGTGCTTGATAATACTTCCAGGAAAACAAATGATCTTTGGTTACGATGGGCCGCGATACTTCACGATATAGCAAAACCAGCCACCAAACGCTTTGAGGAAAGCCACGGCTTTACTTTTCATGGGCATGAGGATAAAGGTGCCAGGATGGTGCCTAAAATATTCGCGAATTTAAAGTTACCACTGAACGAAAAAATGAAGTATGTTCAGAAACTGGTGGCATTACACCTGCGCCCTATTGTACTGGCCAAAACAGAAGTAACCGATAGCGCTGTGAGACGATTACTTTTTGAAGCAGGAGATGACATTGACGACCTGATGATTTTGTGCGAAAGCGATATCACTACTAAAAATCCAAATAAGGTAAAGCGTTACATGCACAATTTCGAGATTGTACGCACTAAACTTGTTGAACTGGAAGAAAAAGACAAACTCCGCAACTGGCAACCACCAATAGCAGGGGATGAAATTATGAAACTGTATCATCTTACGCCGGGAAGAGAAATCGGCGTCTTAAAAAATGCTTTAAAAGACGCCATCCTTGACGGGGAGGTGGAAAATAATTATGAAAGCGCGAAGAAATTTCTGGATGAAAAGTTTAACACAATCAATAAATAATGAACTTTCATTTAAATTATATTCCGCCAAAAAGTAATTTTAATTTGGATCATAAGAGCAGAATCTTTCTCAGCGGATCATGCTTTTCAGATCATATCGGCAATTTGTTGAAAGCGTTTAAGTTCAACGCCCTTCAAAATCCCGGAGGACTTCTCTTTAACCCCGCCAGCATCGCTGCTTCGTTGCAGAATGTTATAACACAAGAATCTTTAAAAGAAGAATTTATAGTTGAACGCGATGGATTATTTTTTAGTTACCTGCATCATTCTTTAATAAATGGTGAGACTAAAAAAGAACTGACTGAGAAAATAAATTTACTTAATAACACAGCCGGTAAATTTTTAAAAGGCGCGGAAATCCTTGTCATCACCTTTGGCTCGGCATTTATTTACAGGCATACTACTCTGAATAGAACCGTTGCCAACTGTCATAAGCAGCCCGGCACGGTATTTCAAAAGAAAATGCTTACGGTAGAACAAGTGGTTAAAAATTATTCCGTTTTAATTCAGCAATTACAATTGTTCAATCCAGCGCTACGGATAATTTTCACCGTGTCGCCGGTTAAATATCTCAGAGATGGCGTTCAGGAAAATAATTTAAGCAAGTCGGTACTCTTATTAAGCGTGCACGAACTGGTAAAGCGTTTCAACAATTGCTCTTATTTTCCCGCATACGAACTGGTTAACGATGATTTGAGGGATTACCGTTTTTATAAAGAAGACATGGCACACCCAAATGATCAGGCTATTGACTATGTATGGGATAAGTTTTCGGAATGTTTTTTTAACGACAAGACAAAAGAACTTAATCAAAAAATTCAGAAGTTAAACCTCGCGCTTCAGCACAGGACAATAAATAACGGAAGTGACGAAAAAAGAAAATTTGAGGAATTTATTTTAAAACAGAAAGAGGAAATTGCGAAAATAAATCCAGGAATTCAATTTAGTTAATTTTCAGATTTTTTTTATGCAGCGACGGGCTCTTTTAATCACCATCGAAATTCAATAAAAACCACTAATTTTAGGTTTTAAATTTTATCTATGTTAAGAACCAATACCTGCGGCGAGTTAAGAATTGAAGACATTAATAAAACGGTGACGCTTTGCGGCTGGGTTCAGCGCGTAAAAGATCTCGGCGCTCTTACTTTTATTGATCTTCGCGACCGATACGGTATCACGCAACTTCGTATTAATATTGATTCCGACTCTGCCATCAGCGCTAAAGTTAAATCCCTCGGCAGAGAATTTGTGATACAGGTTACCGGCACTGTGATTGAGCGTGAAAATAAAAATAAAAACAATCCTACCGGCGATATTGAAATAACGGTTTCTGAAATTAATATCCTGAACAGTTCTATAACCCCTCCGTTTACTCTTGAAGACGAAACCGATGGTGGCGATGAACTCCGGATGAAATACCGTTACCTGGACCTTCGCCGGAATGTGGTAAGAAAAAATCTTGAGCTGCGCCACCGCCTGGCTCTTGAAACACGCAATTATTTAGACAAGCAAAAATTTATTGAAGTAGAAACGCCTGTTCTTATTAAATCTACTCCCGAAGGCGCACGTGATTTTGTAGTACCAAGCCGCATGAACAAAAACCAGTTCTATGCTCTACCGCAGAGTCCGCAAACCTTCAAGCAATTGCTTATGGTGAGTGGCTTCGATCGTTATTATCAGATTGTAAAATGTTTCAGGGATGAGGATCTGCGCGCCGACAGGCAACCTGAGTTTACGCAGATAGATTGTGAAATGAGCTTTGTTGAACAGGAAGATATTCTGCAAACCTTTGAAGGCCTTACCCGCCATTTATTTAAAACCGTAAAGAACATCGATATTCCTACACTACCGAGAATGACGTATGCTGATGCCATGAAATATTATGGCAACGACAAGCCCGACACGCGTTTTGAAATGAAGCTGATAGAACTGAATGAACTTGTAAAAAACAAAAATTTTAAAGTGTTTGATGATGCGGAACTTGTTGTAGCCATTTGTGCGAAAGGCGCCGCGGAATATACACGCAAGCAGCTGGATGAATTAACCGAATGGGTAAAACGTCCGCAAATTGGAGCTACCGGGCTGGTGTATGCACGTCATAATGCCGATGGAACCATCAAGTCAAGTGTTGATAAATTTTACGGTGAAGAAGAATTAAAAAAATGGTCGGCTGACTGTGACTCTCAACCGGGCGACCTGATCCTTGTATTGGCTGGAAAAGAAGAGAAAACACGTAAAGGCATAAGCGAGTTGCGCCTCGAAATGGGCAGCCGCCTGGGTCTTAGAGATAAAAACAAGTTTTCCGCCCTATGGGTGATTGACTTTCCTTTGCTGGAATGGAACGAAGGTGATCCGAATCTTTTAGCATCGCTTGCCGGACGCTGGCATGCCAAACATCATCCGTTTACCTCACCAAAACCTGAAGATGTTGAATTATTAAATTCAGATCCGGGGAAGGTCAGGGCTAATGCTTATGACATTGTTATCAATGGCGTAGAAGTAGGCGGCGGTAGTATAAGAATTCATAGTAAAGATCTGCAGGCTAAAATGTTTGAAATATTAGGTTTTTCGAAAGAAGAAGCACAAAAACAGTTTGGGTTTTTAATGAACGCTTTTGAATTTGGAGCGCCCCCTCATGGTGGAATAGCGTTTGGGTTCGACAGGCTGTGTTCCCTGTTTGGGGGCTCCGACAGCATCCGCGACTTTATTGCTTTCCCTAAAAATAATTCCGGTAGAGATGTAATGATCGACAGTCCTGCCGAAATCAGTGAAGAACAGCTGAAAGAATTATTTATTAAAACCTACGAATAGTTTTGTCGCACTTTATCCAGATCATCTTAAAGTAATTACTTCTTTCTTTTAGACCGGTTCAATAAATCAAGGATAAGCACAGGAGGCCGGCCTACCACAGCCTTTTCTCCATCCACAACAATTGGCCGTTCCATAAGGATAGGATTTTCCGAAAGTATTTTTATCCATTGGGTATTGGTGTATTTTTTATCCGAATATTTTTCCAAAAAAAGTGATTCTTTCTTTCGTATAATATCATAAGCAAGAACTCCAAGTTTATCAAGGAGATCTTTAATTTCTTTTTTAGAAGGAGGAATTGAAAGATAATCCCGTATCTCAAAATCACATTTATTGTCTTCAAGTAATTCTTTGGCTTCCCGGCATTTTGAACAGCGCGGATTATAGTAAATGATCATCTTATATTTTTATTCCAAGAAGTGACACGTCATCGGTTTGTTCGCAGTCTTTTTTCCAGTCAATAAATGCTTTTTCAAAATTTGCCCGTTGTTCTTCCATGGGTTTGTTATAGTTGGATTCCATTAATTTCTTAAACTGTGCAAAGCCCATTTTTTTATTTTTATCGCCCCCGAACTGATCTGAAAAACCATCGGTTAACAGATAAAACATGGAACCGCGCATTAATGGCAGGGTATGCAGAGTAAAAGGTTTATGATCTTCGTTTTTTCCTATTGGTTGCTTATCCGGCTTAAGACCGTAAACAGCGTCGCTCTCAAAATAAATGAGCTTGTTGTTCGCCCCTGACCATCTCACTTCATTATTTGCGTAATCTACCAGCATTAATGATATATCCATACCATCGTTCACCTGTTTGCTGTATTTGCTGAAGGTTTCATTTACAATGATATTCACCTTATCAAGGACTTCGTTTGGTTCGAATAAATTAAATTCATTTACGGCCCGGTAAAGAGCGTTAATACAAACCACGCTTACCAACGCCCCAGGAACCCCATGGCCAGTGCAGTCTGCAACAGCTACTAAAATTTGTCTGCCATTTGTTTTTTCTGAATTTTTAATTTCATGAACCCAATAAAAATCACCGGCAACAATATCTTTCGGCATGTAAATTACAAAGGCGCCCGGAAACAAAGCTGTTAGCTCTGCTGGATTTGGTATCAATGCATCCTGGAGATTTTTCGCATAATTAATACTGTCGGTAATTTCTTTATTTTTATCTTCTACCAAATGCTTTTGTTCCTCGATAATCACTTTTTGTTTTTGTGTGATGCGGTAACGGTTAAAAATTAAAAACGCAATGATGCTTACCACGATCAAAGCAATAATACCGTAAATTGACTCGCGCTTTTTTTGCTCCAGTTTAACATCGCGCACTTTTATCTGCGCCATATTTGCAATACTGTCGTTAACCGCCTTTTGCCTGAATTCAGTTTTAATTTCCAGATTTTTTACTTCCGAGGCTCTGGCAAGACTATCCAGATGGCCACGCGTCTTATAAGAAAGTTTAAGATACTTAATTTCTTCCTTAACGTTATTGAGAGATTCATATACATCGGCGAGGCCATAATAAACCCCATAAAGATTTTCATTGGGAGCATCCAGTTCGCACAAAGATAGAGCTGTTAAATAATAACTTTCAGCTTTTTTAAATTCGTCTTTTCTCATTGCAATCTGACCCATGTTCAGGTATCCGTTTGCTTTTTCGCGCCTGCTTCCGTATTTCCTTTTTATTTCGAAAGCCACTGCAGCATATTTTTCAGCATTCACAATATCATCTGCAAATAAATAGGTATCTGAAATATTATTGTAAATGAAGGCGCGGGTGATACTGTCTTCCGGATCTTTCTGATAATATTCCAGGGCCCTTAAAAAATAGGTTCGTGCCAGGGGAAGATTTCCTAATTGACCATACATGCTTCCAATATTAAGGCAAGCACTTGCTCCTTTGGAATATCGGTTTGGCAATTTTTGTTTAAATATTTCATATGCTTTAAACTCATATACCAGGGCTTTTTTTGAATCGCCTATATAATAATAAAGTGCGCCTATATTTGACAATACATTAAACTTTCCGCTGCTATGGTCAATCGCATTAAAAATATCCAATGCTTTCATATACGCTGTATAAGCGTCGGAAAACAAATTCAACTCCGCATACCACAAGCCAAGGGCGTTTAGGCTCATGGCTTTAAGAAATTTATTATTCGAAAGTTCAGCTCTCCTTTGAACCTGCAATATAAACCGT
Source organism: Bacteroidota bacterium (assembly GCA_013816895.1). Classification (GTDB taxonomy): domain Bacteria; phylum Bacteroidota; class Bacteroidia; order B-17B0; family Aurantibacillaceae; genus Aurantibacillus. The sequence goes on along the minus strand of JACDDR010000011.1, from coordinate 14,684 downwards.
TTCTGGTCGGTTTTAGAAATATGATAAAGGCTGTCCGAAATTCTTGTAAAAACATCAGCGTTGTCCGCTTTCTCAAAAGTTCTGATTACCCTTTCCATTTCAAGGGAATCGTACTGCGCTTGGATGGTACAAGTAAAAAAACAAAAAACAATAAGGAAGTAAACGTATTTAGCCGCCATTAAATTTCGCGCATTTGCATAAACATATCGTTAAACCGTTTGCGTGTTGTTTCAATAAAATCGCTGGTAATTTTGGTTTTCAGTGTTGCAACGTTTTGCACTTCCTCCGAAGAAAATTTAAAAATCTGCTCCATCGGGCCCGCTTCGAACTTCACCATGTATTTATCATTCATGTGAAAGATGCTGATGGTCATACTTTCATGCGGAATACTATCAATTATTCTCATCCCTTATTCCTTCTTTTTAAAGTTCAATAAATTTTTCATCACGCCCCAGGGAGTCATGTTACGGTCGCCATCCTCATGAATCCTGCTCTGAATAGCATGTGCCAGCAACACAAAATGTTTTTTCCCGTTACGGTTAAGTGCCTCCTCAGCCTTATCGTCTCCGTTGATAATATTGGCGCAGGCAGCCCAGTCGTAAGCTTTGGCATCCAGCAAAAACTTAAACGCTTTTTCATCTTCCCAAATAGCATTCACAAAAGCAGCCAGAACAAAATGTTTATTATCCATTAAATATTTAAAAGCCGCCTTATCATCACGTACTGCGTCGAAAACGGCAATTAGCTCTTTGTAACCGTTATTCATGAGCCAGTTAAAGCCAATTGTGTCTTTTAATGCATAACGCGTGAGCTGATCTATTGCATGTGTCGAGTAATGTTTCATCCTATCAAAGTTATTCTTTTTAAAAAGGGCCCTATATAATTTTACGTTAAAATAAGCATTTTTCTAAACCAAACCTGCGGCTGTGAGGTTACGATATTGAATCTTTATACTAAACCGCTAACAAGATAATTAAAAAGTGCTATATTTGCATTATGCGAATATTACAATTAGAACCACACTTAACTACGGCCGAACTATCAAGTAAATTATCTAATAGTATCAAAAGCCATCATAGGAGTTATTGGCAAATTTTATTATCGGTGTCATTTAATCCAAATAAAAAGGCGGAAGAATATGCACTGTTTTTAGGCGTAACTAAGAGTAAGGTCTACAAAGTTGTTGAACAGTATAATAAAATTGGAGCTGATTTTACTGACGATATTAATTGGGGCGGTAGGCGATTGGCGACTTCTATAATGAGTTTTGAGGAGGAGAATAAAATGATGAATGACTTAAAACTTAAAGCGGTTGAAGGCAAAATACTTGTTGCAAAGCATATAAAAAAACTAATTGAAAAAAAGGTCGGCAAACAAGTTTCAGATGATTATATATGGGATTTATTTAAACGACATAATTGGAAAAAGAAAATGCCACGTCCAGAACATCCTAAACGGAACAAGGTCGCGCAAGAAGAATTTAAAAAAAACTCCCTGAAATACTGGCAACCCAGCGAGTAAAGGAAAATGATCCGAGACCTTTGATGGTTTTTTTTGAAGATGAAGCATCTTTTGGTAGAATGAATCATGTTCGCAAATGTTGGGTTCATAGAACTGATAGAGCGATAGTGAAAAAAGGCTATACGAGAATATCTTTATGCTTTTACAACAGTTTGCCCTCAAACTGGTGAAACGTGTTCGATTATATCACCATTTTGTAATACAGAAGCAATGAATGCATTATTAGCAGAGACAAGTGCCACTTTTCCTCACTACAGAATAATTATGATAATGGATTCAGCTGGATGGCATACAACTCACAAATTGATGTTGCCTGAAAATATATCAATTCTGCCTTTACCACCATACTCGCCAGAACTAAATCCAACAGAGCATATTTGGGATTATATTCGCGAACAAAAAGAATTTAATAACTACACGTTTGATTCACTTGATGCTGTCGATGAACAACTCGGTATAGCTTTATGTGATTTGCAGAATGAGAAAATAACAATTAGTAATATGTGTAACTTTGATTGGTTAATTTCAGCTACTTGTTAGCGGTTTAGTATTAGAACTTTGAAAAGACATAAAGGAGCGGCAAAACCAGTGAAATTGGAGATTTCCGGAATTCATTTTCTTAACAAACACAATACGATGTAAACAATTAGGGTCTCTTGCATGAATTCGAGTGTCATTGGCAAGAAATGAGATAATTGCGGGCGATTTCGATGTAAAAGGAAATTTAATCCATAGACCTACAAATAAGCCATATTAATTAAAAAAAACAAAAAGATACAATCCAAATAAATTTACAAATTTCCTAATCGATCGGTTAAAAACCGCACTGCCAAAGAAAAACATTCCTCGGAAATTTAAATACTTTTTTTAAAGCATTATGAAATACGTTTTATATTTGCTATCTTAGATATGCTAAACAAAGCTCATCTCCATGAACACACTTACACTCCACCTGAACCGTGCATTTTTTAATAAAAATATCGCACACCAGATCTTGTACATTTACGTGCTTGTATGTTTGTTAGGCTTGCACAGGCATTAACCTTTTATTTTATTTCTTTCCAGCCACAAATATCCCGTATTACTACTGATGCGCAGGTTAGTCCAAATGCCGCTGGCAAATACGAAATTGTTCCGTATGCAGACTTTTTATATTTACTGCCGTCTGTTTTCATAATGGAATATTTAGCGGGTAGTTCATCGCTGAAAACAGATTTTATTCCTTTGTAGATATTCATGTAACGCAATCGTTTTCTTACGTATTGCGCAAAAGGATCAATTTTTGTCTGTGAAATATCCACCACTTTTATCCGCGTAGGGTCCATCTTCCCTCCCGCCCCCATGCTAGAAATTATTCTCTGATTGTTATAATAGGCAGTTTGAAGCAGGTATAATTTTGGTGAAATACTGTCGATAGCGTCAATTACATACGTGAATTTTTGTTTTAAAAAATCCTTCATGTCGTCGGGGTTCTTAAACTCTTCGATCACATCCAGCGAAATTTCAGGATTGATCAGTTTGATGCGCTCACCCATGAGTACAGCTTTGTTCATGCCATGTGTAGTTACTAAAGCTTGTAGTTGCCTGTTCCGGTTTGTAGGATCAACAGTGTCGCCATCAATAATTGTCATTTTACCTACTCCGGCTCGCGCGATGGCTTCCGCAGCGTAAGAACCCACGCCGCCAAGCCCTACAATAAGCACGTGAGCATTGTTGAGTTTTTCCAGCCCTTTTGCTCCCACCAGTAAGGAGGTTCTTTCCATCCAGGAAGTATCCATTATTTTTTTATATTAAATATTGTTTGGAAATTATTTTCCAGTTGCTGCTTTAAAATTTCTTCATCGATGCCGAGTATTTCCGCGGCCTTCCTGTAAATATACTTTATTGAAATATCAGCATCATCGGTTTCGAGTAAAAAATTTTTGCGTCCGATATTACGTAATGCTTTCGCCGCATTGGACTCATAACCCAAAAGCGCTTTGCCAAAAGAAAAATAACAGCCCTGCGTTAGAAGAACTCTAGCAATATTTTCGTTGTTATTAAAACCGTGAATCACCACCGGAACCTCGTTATTGTTCAGGTTTAAACAGTTCACCAACTCGTTGAACGCCTTTACACAATGTATGATCATTGGCTTTTTATAATGATTGGCGATCCTTATCTGTTCAACAAACGCCTTTTCCTGCAAGGCAAAATCAACTTTGCTCAGTTTATCGAGTCCGCATTCACCAATGGCAATGCACCGTTTTTCATCCGCTTTTATTTCAAGTTTACGGATCTGATCTTCATACAAAAACTCATCAATGTACCAGGGATGAAGTCCGTAAGAATAATAATTCGGCTTTTCCGTTGAATCAAGATTAAGGTTAACAACTTCGATGGTGGCATCATAGAGTTGCAGATGAGTATGTGTGTTAATAAACAGAACTTAATTTTTTTTAGATGGTATTACTTGCAACATCAATAATAGTAACTTTAACTATTAGTCTGTAAAAATGAGTGCCATAAATTATAACAAAGCAACGTCAATAACCTTTAAAGAGCTTGAAAACGTTGTGGGAGCCGATTATATCAGCAACCAAAAAGAGCAACTGGAAAAATACGGGCAGGACGAGACAGAAGACTTCGTGTTTCTGGCGGAGATTGTTGTAAAGCCTCAAACAGTGCAGCAGGTAGCTGCAATTGCAAAAATATGCAATAACAATAAAATACCCTTGACCACCCGGGGCGCAGGGACTGGCCTCAGTGGCGCGGCCTTACCAATAAAAGGAGGCGTGTTGCTGAGCATGGAAAAGTTCAACAAGATTTTAAACATTGATGAGCGTAACCTGCAGGCTACGGTGGAACCCGGGGTAATAAACTTTATTTTTCAGGAAGAAGTAAAAAAACTGGGCTTGTTTTACCCTCCCGATCCTGCAAGCTGGGGAAGCTGCAGCCTGGGCGGAAACATTGCCCACAGCAGCGGAGGACCAAAAGCGGTAAAATACGGCACCACCCGTGATTACGTATTGAATCTGGAAGTGGTGTTACCCAACGGGGATATTATGTGGACAGGTGCAAACACACTCAAATACTCCACGGGTTACAATCTTACTCATTTAATGGTAGGCAGCGAAGGCACTCTGGCCATTGTTACCAAAATTGTTTTTAAATTAATTCCACTTCCAAAATACGATCTTTTAATGCTTGTGCCATTTAAAAATGCGGTTGACGCGTGCGAAGCGGTGGGACAGGTATTCCGGGCCGGCATTACGCCAAGCGCCATGGAATTTATGGAACGTGACGCGATTGACTGGAGTATTAAATATGCGGGAGAAGTAAATTTTGAAATTAAACCCGAATGGCAGGCCCTTTTGCTGGTAGAAGTAGATGGAAACAACCAGGACGTATTGATGCAGGATTGTGAAGTGATCAGTCAAATTATGCAGGATCACCTGAGCGATGAAATATTATTTGCCGACAGCGCCGAGCAAAAAAGCGCGTTGTGGAAGATCAGGCGAAAAGTGGGAGAGGCCGTAAAGAGCAACAGCGTGTATAAAGAAGAAGATACAGTAGTGCCACGCGCCGAATTACCGGTTTTATTAAAAGGCGTAAAAGATATTGGAAAAAAATACGGATTTTCTTCGGTATGCTACGGACATGCAGGAGACGGGAATTTGCACGTGAATATTATTAAAGGAGATTTAAGCGATGATGTGTGGAACAACGATCTTCCAAAAGGAATAAAAGAAATTTTTGAATTATGTAAATCACTGGGAGGTACTATCAGCGGGGAACACGGCATTGGCCTTGTGCAAAAAGAATACCTGCCAATTGTTTTCCCCCAGCATCAGCTTGACCTTATGCGAAACATTAAAAAAGTTTTTGATCCCAACTATATTTTGAATCCGGGGAAGATTTTTGATTAACCAGAGTGATCGAATAATTTATAGCCAGTTGGCGTCCATTAATACCAAACTTCTAAAACGCATGAAGCTTTGTTTGCCTTTGTAATTCATTAGTTTGGGATGCCGCGACTAACAACCCGTTAACAACTTTGGCATTCTGCTTTTAACTAAACGGTTAAATTTAATCAAGAATTAAACCCTATTATGTTAGTTGAAAAAATTAAGTGGATGGCTATTGGCATTGCGCTCACTGCTACCAGTGTTTTCGTTTATAATCATCGCGATTCATTTCGCAGTCTTGCCGGAAGCAATCACAACTCAGGCATTGTAAATAAGATCAACCCTGAATTTGCAACCTACATATCAGCATTTACAACGGGTTATATTTCAACTGGCTCAACCATTAAAATTAAATTTGCCAGTGAGTTTTCTGGCGCCACCGAATTAAACAAACCACTTTCCGAAAACTATTTTTCCTTTTCTCCGTCCATAGAGGGCGAAGTATATTGGAAAGATGGTCAAACCATGGAGTTTAAGCCGAAGGAGCGCTTAAAGCCAGGACAAACATATAAAGCTACTTTTCATCTGGATAAACTGGTGGAAGTAAAAAAAGAGTTGCAGGATTTTGAATTCCAGTTCCAGGCTATTAAACAGTCGGTAAAATTAGAAGCCAACGAATTAAAAAGTTATAGCAATTCCGATTTTAATTATTACAGTCTTTCGGGAAGTATTTCTTCAGCCGATTTTATTAAAGGGGAGAATGCCGAACAAATACTCACTGCGAGAATAGAAAGCAAGACCTTATCTGTAAAATGGATGCACAACGAAAAAGGAACGGAGCATAAATTTTTAATTGACAGTATCGAACGTCCCTCATCTTCTGCTTCCAAACTCACCCTTAACTGCAACGGGGGTTCCCTGGGTGTTACTTACGAATTATCCAAATCCTTTGTTGTTCCCGCTAAAAACACATTCCAGTTACTGGATACCAAAGCGGCCAGCGACAATGAACAATTTGTTCAACTTACTTTTTCAAACCCGGTAGATGAAAGTCAAACGCTGGAAGGCCTTATAAACCTTACCCGCGCTGATAACACCAAGACCCAGGATGATTACGAAGAGAATGGAAAATCAAAGGATGCAAAATATGTAGTCAACAACAATCATGTTTTCATTTATCCTAATAAAATTAAATCAGGATCTTATCTTTTAAAAGTAAACTCCGGTGTTCGCGATACCAAGGGCCAGGCGTTGGGCAAAGAATCAAAACACAATATAGTATTTGAAGAAATTAAGCCTGCTATCCGTTTTGTTGGAGAAGGAAGTATCTTACCCTCTACCAGCGGACTTTACCTTCCCTTTGAAACCGTAAACTTAAGAGCGGTTGATATCAAGATCATTAAAGTGTATGAAAACAACGTACTGCAATTTCTGCAGAACAACGATATGAACGGCAGCAGCCAGCTGGCACAGGTAGGAAAAAAAATTGTTGAAAAGCGTTTGAACCTTGGCATTACTAATCCATCAGACCTTGGAACCTGGAAAAAATCAAGCATTGATCTTTCGGGACTTATAAAAGCTGAACCCGGCGCCATTTACAAGATCTATCTGAGTATGAAAAAATCATATTCATCATATCCTTGTCTTGGTAATTCGGATAATGATAAATTTGAAATGGAAGAAATTAAAGAGCCTAAAGAAGAGTTGGTTTCTTTCGGCTATTATTATGAAAATGAATATGGCGGCTATTATGAAGAAGGTGACGCAGACGAGGAATACAACTGGAACGACCGTGACAATCCTTGCAAGGGTTATTATTACACACAATACAACCGCACCGTTTCAAAAAGTATTCTTGCTTCCGATTTAGGACTTACGTTTAAAAAAGGAAACGATGGGAGTTATCTTGCCGTTGTGAATGACCTTGTAACCACAAAACCTTTGAACGATGTTACACTTGAATTATATGATTACCAGAAACAATTAATTCAGACAATCAAGACCAACTCCGAAGGGCAGGCTTTTATTACGCCAACACAGCGCCCTTATTTTCTTATTGCAAAAAAAGATCAGCAGCGCGCGTATCTAAGGCTGGACGATGGTACTACCCTATCACTGAGCATGTATGATGTGAATGGTGATGCAATTAAAAAAGGACTCAAAGGTTTTATTTATGGCGAACGCGGTGTATGGCGCCCCGGTGACAGCCTCTTCCTCAATTTCATTCTTGAAGATAAGCTTGCCTCTATCCCGGCTAATCACCCTGTTGTGTTCGAACTTACCAATCCACAAGGACAATTATATAAGCGACAAGTAAGCTCAAAAAGCGTTAATGGCTTTTATAATTTTTCAACCGTAACGGATAAAAACGTCCCAACCGGATTATGGAATGTAGAAGTGAAAGCAGGCGCTGCAAAGTTTTCAAAAAGCATCCGCATCGAAGCTATTATGCCGAATCGTTTAAAAATTGAAGTGAACATTGGTGACAACAAATTAATTGCAGGAAGTAAATCAACACCTGTTTCATTGCACACGCAGTGGTTAACAGGCGCCGTGGCACATGGTCTGGCCGCTAATGTTGGCATTGCTTTCAGCCAAACAGAAACATCTTTTGAGAAATTCAAAGGCTATCAATTCAGTGATAATACCAGCAGATTCGAAACACAGAACCTTACTATATTTGACGGAAACGTAGACGATAATGGTAATGCTAATTTCCCATTGAGAACTGATCTTCAGAAAAACGCCCCGGGCTTTTTAAAAGCAAATGTTACCACGCGCATTTTTGAGCAGGGCGGCGCGTTCAGCATCGACCGCTTTTCTATGACGTATTCTCCCTTTGATTATTATTGCGGCATCAAATTACCCGAAGGTGAAAAAAATTCCGGTATCCTTTACACCGGTAAAGACCATTACATAGATATCGCTACAGTTGATCCAACAGGTAATGGCACATCCCGCTCAAATCTTCGCTTTGAATTGTATAAGCTGGAGTGGCGTTGGTGGTGGGATCAGTACAATGATGACCTGGCTAATTACGCCACCGATGATTATCATAAGGCTGTGCAGGTTGAAAATTTTTCCACCAAAGGTGGCACTGCAAAAGTGAAGGTGAATATTAAAGAAAATCAATGGGGTCGTTATTTGATCCGCGTTGTTGATCTGGACGGTGGTCACGTTACAACGGCAGTGACCTATTTCGACTGGTCGAACTGGATGGAGCGCGATGGTGGAAGCGACAATAAAATTATTTCCAACATGCTGCATTTTACTACCGACAAAAATTCCTACAAAACAGGCGATGAAGTAAGTGTTACGATTCCTTCTCCTCAAAATGGAAGAGCTTTGGTTACTGTTGAAAACGGCAGTCGTGTTTTAGAAGCACACTGGCTCGAAACCGAAAAAGGAAGCACTATTTTTAAAATAAAAGTAACGTCGCAAATGGCGCCAAACGTTTACATTCATGTTTCATTGATTCAGCCTCATGCGCGCACCAACGATTTACCTATTCGATTGTATGGCGTGATACCCGTTAACGTGGATGACCCTGAAACACATTTACGTCCTGTTATCAGTATGCCTGCCACCCTTGTGCCCGAAAAGAAAGTAGACATTGTAGTAAGCGAAGAAAACCAGAAAGAAATGGCATTTACCATTGCGGTTGTAGATGAAGGCTTATTAGACATTACGCGTTTTAAAACTCCGAACCCCTGGGGCACTTTTTATGCCAAAGAAGCCATTGGTGTAAAAACCTGGGATGTTTACGACAATGTGATTGGAGCCTTCGGTGCAGAGCTTGAACGTATCCTGAGCATTGGCGGAGATGGCAGTGATATGGATAAAGAAGATGGAGCAAAGGCCAACCGGTTTAAACCAATGGTGAGATTTTTTGGTCCTTATACTTTGAAGAAGGGAGAAAAAAAGAACATTTCTTTCCAGATGCCGATGTACGTTGGATCGGTAAGAACCATGGTAATAGCCGGTAATAAAGGAGCATACGGAATGGCTGAAAAAACCACTCCGGTGAAAGCCCCACTTATGCTGTTAGGAACATTGCCAAGAGTCTTGAGTGTAACCGAAGAAGTAAAATTACCTGTTACCATTTTTGGCGGAGATCAGAATATCGGAAAAACGGATGTTAAGCTGGAAGTAAACGGATTACTGCAAACCATCGGCGGCAATTTGAAAAGCGTTAGCATTGGAAAGAATGATGAAAAAATGGTAGTGTTTGACCTGAAGGTGAAAAACATAACAGGTGTAGCCAAAGTTAAAATTACTGCATCAGGCGGCGGACACACAGCAACATATGAAATAGAGCTCGACATACGAAACCCAAATCCATACCAGACGATTGTGAAAGATTTTTTTGTGGACGGAGGAAAAGAACTTTCGGAAAACTTCACGGCCAGCGGTCTTGCAGGAACAAACAGTGGCGTGCTTGAACTCTCCACTATTCCACCGGTTAATCTTGAAGACCGGTTATATTACCTGATTTCTTATCCTCATGGATGTGTTGAACAAACCACATCCCAAACATTTGCGCAATTGTATCTTTCAGATATTGTGGAACTTTCACCGGAAAGAAAAACAGAAGTGGAAAGAAACATTAAAGGTGGCATAAGTGAATTACAGAAGTTTCAGCTTGCAAATGGCGGAATGAGCTACTGGCCTGGCATGAACACTGCTGACGATTGGGGCACAACTTACTCCGGACATTTTTTAATGCTCGCCGAAAAGAAAGGCTATGCCTTGCCTGCAGGCTTTAAAAAGAAATGGACCTCCTTTCAGCAGGCCGCAGCTTCTGCTTTCGAAATAAATAAAAATTCGGCATTTAATAACGATGTATTGCAGGCTTACCGCTTGTATGCATTGACTGTGGCTGGGCAGCCGGTTTTAAGCGCCATGAACCGTCTCCGTGAATTCAATAATCTTTCGAACCAGGCGCGCTGGCTGCTTGCAGCTGCATACGCTCAGATAAGTCAGCAGGATGAAGCGGAAAAACTCATTGCAAAAGCAAGTACCTCTGTTAATCCATATGCAGTTAATTATTATACCTATGGATCTTCGGAGCGCGACGAAGCACTCATCCTGGAAATACTCTGCATGATGAATAAAAAAACTCAAGCGTTCGCACAGCTTAAAAAAGTTTCAGCTTCGTTATCTTCTAAAAAGTGGTTAAGCACCCAGTCCACTGCTTTTGGCTTAATTTCGGTGGCCAGCTTTATCAAAAAATACGGAGACGCGTCCAGCATGCAAGCCGTGGTTAATGTAAATGGTAAAGAAGTGAAACTGAAAGGGAATGCCAGCATCACACAAATTCATGTGGATTTTAAAAATGGCAATTCCGGAAAATTCAGTATCAAAAACAATGGTAAGGGTATTCTCTACGCACGTCTGGTCACAAGAGGTAAACCTGCTATTGGTAGCGAACAGGAAGGAAACGAAAACATAGCGATGGAGGTGAACTATAAGGATATGAAAGGTGAAGTGATTGAAGTGAATGAGCTTACACAAGGCAAAGATTTCATTATGCAGGTAACAGTAAAAAACATAGGGCTTGTTGGCGATTTACAAAACATTGCGCTGAGCGCCTATATTCCTTCAGGCTGGGAAATACATAATTCGCGGATGGATGACGATGGGGCTGCCAAAGCAAATAACTTCACTTACCAGGACATTAAAGATGATAAAGTGCTGACGTATTTCGACCTTGGAAGAACTGAAAGTAAGACATTTAATATTATTTTGAATGCAGCTTATGAAGGGAAATATTATTTGCCTGCCTTAAATACCGAAGCCATGTACGACAACAGTGTCTACGCCCGTAATAAAGGCCAGTGGATCAAAGTAAACAAGAAAGCGAATAACGGAGTAGCGACCAAATAAGATATCACTACAAATCATGCGGGGGTTACTGAAAAAATATTTTTTATTAATTCCCGCCTGTTGTTTTTTTATATACACAACGTCTTCTTGTGCCATTCATCGCAAGTTTCCATTTATTTGTTTTAAGAAAGAATGTGTGTTGGGTCAACTTGGATTTTACGCGGCTAAAACAACCATGAAGCGCGCTAAAATAAATGCTTCGGTAAGAAAACACAAGCGTGAAGTAAACCGCAATGTAAGAAGAGCGCGGAAAGGACATCAACCACCTTATGATCTTATAAAAGAAAAAAAGGATGTTGATTCCCTAACTTATCTTGGCGGCTTTTCGGGCATTTGTAAAGAACTGAAACTCGTCTTTACCTCCTTAAAACAAGATACGGTGATTGCCAATTACCGCTTTGAAGAAAAGGATCTTTCGGTTGACGAAAAGCAGGTTATCAAAGAACTTGTTGAAAAGGCAGGGCCGGATCAATTTACGAACGTGATCATATACAATTGCCACAGGAGAAGTGTATTGAGTGAAACGGAGGCTTCGTGGATGGATGAGCGGGTTCGGAAGATCAGAAAATATTTAAAAACGCTGGGCATTAAAGAAAATAAAGTTGTTGTTGAAGAATAATGAGCGCAACTTTAAAAAACTTTTTCAGCATTATCAAACGCCATAAAATAAAATTACTGGCGGTCTTACTTTTTGTTTTATACTGGCTTTGGTTACCTTCCCGGCTTTTCACCACTCCTTGCAGTACTGTTTTGGCAGACAGGAACAACAACTTACTTGCAGCCCAGATCGCCGCCGACGGCCAATGGCGGTTTCCCCCGTGCGACAGTGTACCCGTAAGATTCAGGCATTGCATTACAATGTTTGAAGATGAATATTTTTACTATCACCCTGGCTTTAATCCAGTTTCCATATTAAAATCCATAAAACGAAACATTAGTTCTTCACAGATAAAAAGCGGCGGAAGCACCATTACCATGCAGGTCGCGCGCATGATGCGCCATAACCAATCGCGAACTTACTGGCATAAATCAATTGAAATTTTATTAGCCACGCGCATTGAGCTATCCTATAAAAAATCTTCCATCTTAAATCTGTATGCAAGCAATGCGCCATTCGGCAGTAACGTTGTGGGTCTTGACGCGGCCTCCTGGCGTTATTATGGCCGAAGTCCCGAAAAATTAAGCTGGGCCGAATCGGCTTTGCTGGCGGTACTTCCCAACGCACCTTCATTGATCTATCCGGGTAAAAATCATAACCGGTTGTTGACAAAACGCAACCATCTTCTTAAAAAACTATTAGCAGAAAAAATTATTGATGAGGCAACCTATAGTCTTGCATTACGCGAAGAGCTTCCTTTAAAACCTCATGCGATTCCGCAAATTGCGCCGCATCTTCTTGAAAGAGCAATAAAAGAAAACGGCGCAGGTAAATTATTAAAGAGCACGATTAACAGAGATCTTCAATTAATGGCCAATGAGCTTCTCAACAAACATATTCAAAATCTCGCTCCTAACCAGGTTCATAACGCTTGCCTTATTGTATCCGAGACGTCCAGCGGAAATGTTCTTGCCTATGTAGGCAATGCTTTCTCAAAGGGCAATGAACATCAGAATTACGTAGATATTATTAACGCTCCGCGAAGCACCGGCAGTATTTTAAAACCTTTTTTATACGCCTTCATGCTTAATGAAGGAAAAATTTTGCCGGCCACTTTAATTGAAGATGTACCAACGCAGATAGGATCATACGGACCAAAAAACTTTAACCTCACCTATGATGGGCTGGTACCAGCCAACCAGGCGATAGCCCGCTCATTAAACGTTCCCGCTGTTAAAATGCTCATCGACTACGGACCACCGCGTTTTCATTACAGGCTTAAACAACTCGGTTTTAAAACATTTACAAAGCCCACTCAGCACTATGGTTTATCTTTAATTCTTGGAGGCGGAGAAGCCACCTTGTGGGATGTAGCTTCGGCCTACGCTTCCATGGGCAGAGCATTATCCGGATATTCAAACACACGTTTAAAATACACGACAGGAAATTATCATCCGCTTAATTACCTTGCGGGATCCTTATCACATGAAAAGAAAGCAGCCCAGGAAACAAATGATCTACTCAACGCTTCCAGCATCTGGTTCACATTTAATGCTATGACCGAATTATTGCGGCCTCAGGATTACGTGGGATGGATGCAGTTCACAAATAAAAACAAGATTGCCTGGAAAACTGGGACCAGTTTCGGATTCAGGGATGCATGGGCCGTAGGGCTTAACGATAAATACACCGTTGCAGTATGGGTTGGGAATGCCAGTGGTGAAGGAAGACCGGAATTAACTGGAACAACGATGGCGGCTCCGTTAATGTTTTCGGTATTCAATCTTTTGGATAAAAAATCCTGGTTCCAAAAACCAATCTCTGATATGCAACGCATAAAAGTGTGCAAACAAAGTGGATTAAGAGCGTCGGATATTTGTCCTGATACCGAAATATTATCTTATCCAAGTGCCGGCAAAAAAGCGCCGGTATGTTCTTTTCACAAAATGGTTCATTTAGATGAAACGGGTACTTACCGCGTGAATAGCGACTGTTACAGCGTTAACAAAATGAAACATATTCCCTGGTTTATTATTTCACCGGTGCAGGAATATTTTTTCGGACAACGAAGTTTTTTTTACAAGCCTTTGCCTCCATTTTTACAGGGCTGTTCAACAGAATCTTCTTTTCGTCAGCTTGAAATTGTTTATCCACGAACAGATTTTAAAATTTACGTGCCTGTTGATGAGAGCGGGCAACGCAGCAAATGTATTTTTAAAGCAGCGCATAAAAATCCTGAAGCCGTCTTATACTGGTATCTTGACGGCGAATACATCGGAAGCACTCAAAAATTCCATCAGTTATCGTTACTGCCAGTTTCCGGCAAACACGAACTGTCTATTACCGATGATGCGGGTGAAACCAGTAGATGTGCCTTTGAGGCAATTGACAAAAAATAAATTGTTGGTGCGTGCAATTTTAAACACGGAGAATTTGAGACACAAAGAACACAGACGCTCAGTGTACAAAGCGACTCAGAAACTTACTCTGTGACTCAGCGGTCTTCGTGGCCTCTGTGTAAAATGTTAATCACGCATCCTTAAACAAAAAAGCCGCTCCTTTCAGAACGGCTCTCAATAGTTTACAGGAGATTATATCTGCATTAGTTTCTCTTTATGTTTTTTAATTTGTGTTTTTAAAGCTTCGCAGGTTTGATCGGTTGCTTCTTCAAAAGTCGCGCATTGTTTTTTCGCGAAAAATTCATGCCCTTTGCAAAGCATTTTTATCTCGGAAATTTTATTTTCACTGGTATTACTTTTATCAAGTTTCAGCGTTACTTCACTATTGATAAT
>JACDDR010000142.1 GCA_013816895.1 Bacteroidota bacterium | reverse complement strand
GATACATGCTTCTATTTACGATGGCATCCGCTTAAGCCACGCTGCTTATTTCAAGTTCAGACATAACGATTTGTCTTCGCTAAAGGATTTGCTGAGCAGGCACAAAGCCAGTTACAACAACATTTATATCGCTGTGGAAAGTGTGTATTCAATGGACGGCGATACCGCGCCTTTACTGGAAATTGTAGATCTTTGCAATGCAAATGATAATACTTACCTGATGGTGGATGAAGCCCATGCCATTGGTGTTTTCGGAACGCAGGGCAGAGGTTTGTGCAGCGCCTTAAATATTGAAAAGAAAATATTCGCGCGCGTTTATACCTACGGAAAGGCAATGGGCTGCCACGGCGCTACTGTGGTGGGAAGCGCGGCGCTCCGTAGTTACCTGATAAATTTTTCAAGGGCGTTCATTTATTCCACCGCACTTCCGGGTCACAGCATCGAAGCAATTTTATGCGCCTATAAACTTCTTATTGAAACCCAGCAGCAGGAAAAGTTGCAGGAAAACATTGCCTACTTTTATTCGAAGAGCGCAACAATTAAAAACTTTATAAAAAGCCAAAGCTCGATTCATTCCTTAGTTGTTGGCGACAATACACGCGCTGAAGAATTAGAACTTTTGCTTGCAAAGAACGGGATGCATGCCAAAGCCATTAAAAGCCCCACAGTAAAAGCCGGAACAGAGCGCGTGCGTTTTTGCATACACGCATATAACACCAGGGAAGAAATAGACAACCTGTTCAATCTTTTAAACGTATTTTAATTATGGGAAAATTTTTTGTGACCGGTATAGGAACAGGGGTGGGAAAGACATTTGCATGCGCGGTATTAACAGAAGCGTTAAAAGCTGATTACTGGAAGCCTGTACAGTGCGGGACAGTGGATGGAACGGATACGCAAAAAATAAAAGAGCTTATTTCCAACAGCGACTCTGTGTTTCACAAAGAAGGGTATTGCTTCAATGAACCGGTATCGCCGCATCTGGCAGCCCTAAATGAAAACACCAAAATTAAAATGGATGGGATGGTGTTGCCACATACCGATAAACACCTGGTGATTGAAGGCGCAGGAGGTATGATGGTGCCCCTGAACGATCAGGCATTCGCTATAGACCTTGCGCGTGAATTTGAAGCGGAAGTTATTCTGGTGTGCAGAAATTATTTAGGGTGTATTAATCACTCGCTGCTTAGTATTGATTACCTGGTGAAAAATGATTTTCCGGTAAGAGGTATTATTTTGAACGGTAATTTTGATAAAGCAGTGCGCGCTGCCATTATGAATTACTCTGAGTTGCCTATCATTGCGGAATTGCCGGAAATAAAAGGCATTACAAAAGAAACAGTTTCCAATTTGGCTTCCTCTGTAAACATATCCTTATTCGAGGATTAATGAACTGGACTGACAAAGATAAGGAGTACGTGTGGCATCCCTTTACCCCGCAGTCAGGATTACGCGAAGCTATCAATATCGTTAGGGGAGAAGGAGTTTATCTTTTTGATGAAAATGGCAAAAAATATCTGGATGCAATTTCGAGCTGGTGGGTAAATCTTCACGGGCATTCCAATCCTTACATCGCAACAAAAATAAGCGAGCAATTAAATAAGCTTGAGCATTCTATTTTCTCGGGTTTTACGCATCCTGGCGCTGTTGAGCTGGCCGAGCGCTTAATCAAGCATCTTCCGGATAATCAAAAGAAAATTTTTTATTCCGACAATGGATCAACCGCTGTGGAGGTCGCGCTTAAAATGGTTCTTCAATACTGGCACAATAAAGATCAATCCAAGACCATATTTATTGCTTTTGAAAATGCTTATCACGGCGATACCTTCGGCAGCATGAGTGTTGGCGCCAGGAACGTATTCAACAACGCTTTCGAAAATCTTTTATTTGAAGTAAAATATATTTCCGTTCCAACAAATGAAAATTTCACAGAAGTAAAAAAACAATTATCCGATTTCATAAAGCAGGGAACGGTAGCTGGGTTTATATTTGAACCACTGGTTCAGGGTGCGGCAGGAATGGTGATGTACAAGGAGGAGCATCTTGAGGAGTTAATATCTACCTGCAGAGAGAACAACGTAATTACAATTGCCGATGAAGTGATGACGGGTTTTGGAAGAACCGGCAAATTTTTCGCAAGCGATTTTTTAAAAAATAAACCCGACATATTTTGTCTGAGTAAAGGACTAACGGGAGGATTCATGGCCTCAGGCGTTACAAGCTGCGCGGGGTTTATTCATGATGCTTATGTGAGTGAGGATAAAACAAAAACGTTTTTTCATGGACACAGTTATACCGCCAATGCATTGACTTGCTGCGCGGCCCTTGCCAGTCTTGATCTTTTGGAGCGAAAGGAAACACAGGATCAGATCGAAATGATCACTCTCTCGCATTCCAGTTTTATTAAAAGGTTAAACTCGCCTCGTTTAAAAGATGTAAGAATGAAAGGCACTATTATCGCTTTTGAGTTAAACACCGCTGAGCATACTCATTATCTGAATAAGGCTGCACCTGAAATAACTGAATTCTTTTTAAAGAAGGGGATCATACTAAGACCACTTGGAAATATTTTTTATATCATTCCACCGTATGTGATTACAAAAACAGAACTGGAAGAAATTTATTCTGCAATAGAAGAATTCCTGAAATAACTATTTATGATTGATCATTTTATCGAGTTTCCACGTTAGCAGTCCCGCTCCAATGCCAATGATCATTCCGCCCAATACATCGCTTGGATAGTGCACGCCCAGACGCATGCGTGAATAACCCACAAAGCCTGCGTAAAGATAACTTGGAAGCGTAACATACCACTTTTTATAACTTAAACTTAACGCCGTAGCGCTGGCAAAAGCTGCGGTGGTGTGTCCGCTCGGAAAAGAAAAAGGCCCCACATGCATATCGCGCTGAACAATATCGTTCGGATAC
This sequence comes from Bacteroidota bacterium, assembly GCA_013816895.1. GTDB lineage: Bacteria > Bacteroidota > Bacteroidia > B-17B0 > Aurantibacillaceae > Aurantibacillus. The sequence continues at coordinate 5,887 of JACDDR010000142.1, read as the reverse complement.
TCTTTAAACGGTCGCTGCCGGTTAAAAAGATATTTTAAGCCGGAAGTTGTGGCCACTGCAAAAGTAATAGCAATCGCACTTTTATACCCGCTGCGCATAAGCGCTTCGTCTTTGGTTGCATACCCGTGTGCCCAAACACCACCAGCCACCAGCGGCATTACCGGATAAACAGAAAAGGAAACGCCCCTCATGGTCTTATCCCAGCAGGGCAGATCCGTTTGATTTAATGACTTTAAGATCCGGAGGTCTATATTCTGACCGTGGCCGGCGATGGTAAAAAAAAGGAAAAGGATAATGAGCGCACGATTCATAGCTTTCTGTTTAGCGATAAGAGTTTAACCAATCCAGTGCCTTTTCACGTTCATCAAAAAAACGTGTAGGAACCACAGGCCGACTCACTTTAATAAATAAATTACTCAGAATTTTTAACGTTAGATTTGAAGTGCAAAGCGCATGGGCCTTCACGTGCTGTGCGTATTCCTTTGAAGCGCCTGCGTGTCGCGCCCCCTGCGTAACTTTAAACTCCTCCTGCGCTTCGGTTAAGACAAAGAACTTTTTCCCGGGTAAAAAATTTGTAGAAAGATCACGCGACAACCACACATCATTTTCACTAAGCGCAACTCCTTTTTTAATTTTAAATTCAACAAGACAGTTCTCATGAACATCCATTGTAAAATTAGGCGTGTCGAAGGTTTTCATAATTTAAACTAATACCTGTATAAATGTAGTAAAACTTTATTTGTTTGGAACATTCATAAATTGTGCAAAAAACAAGGGTTTAAAAATTCCTTTTGGATTTACATACGCTAAATTTGCAGCCTAAAGAAGATCACTATGTCAAATACAACAGAGCACGTTACTTGTTTAATTATTGGTTCAGGACCCGCAGGCTACACAGCTGCAATTTATGCTGCGCGCGCCGACCTGAAACCTGTGCTTTATACTGGTCTTACACCGGGCGGACAACTGACCGAGACAACAGAAGTGGATAATTTTCCTGGATACCCTAAGGGAATTACAGGGCCAATTTTGATGGAAGATCTGAAAGCCCAGGCCGAACGTTTTGGCACCCAGGTAAGATTTGGCATGGTAACAAAAGCAGATCTTAAATCCAACCCGAAAAAAGTTTGGGTGGACGAAACCATAGAATTAACAGCTGATACAGTAATTATTTCAACTGGTGCCAGCGCAAAATGGTTGGGTCTTGAAAATGAAAACCGCCTGCGGATGAACGCCGGAGGTGTTAGCGCCTGCGCAGTATGTGACGGGTTTTTCTTCAAAGGACAGGATGTTGCAATTGTTGGTGCAGGCGATACTGCTGCTGAGGAAGCTACCTATCTTTCCAAGCTATGCAAAAAAGTATACATGATTGTTCGTCGTGGTGAAATGCGCGCGAGCAAAGCCATGCAACACCGCGTGAAAAATACTGCAAACATCGAAATTCTGTGGAACAGCGAAACTAAAGATGTTTTAGGAAAAGAAGCTGTTGAAGGTGTGATTGTAAAAAATGTGCAAACGAACGAAGAGCGGGAACTAAACGTTACCGGCTTTTTTGTTGCCATTGGTCATAAACCAAATACGGATATTTTTAAGGGCCAGCTTGAAATGGATGATCTGGGTTACCTTCATGTTCAGCCCGGAAGTTCCAAAACAAACATAGAAGGTGTGTTTGCGGTTGGTGATTGTGCCGACAGAACATACAGGCAAGCTGTGACTGCAGCCGGAACGGGCTGCATGGGCGCTCTGGATGCTGAGCGTTATCTTTCTACCGCAGGCATTCATTAAGAATACTTAAAGCACAAAAAGATTTAAAATCATTGATTTTACTTTTGTAACCAAAATAATATAAGTAAGTTTATATTTTAACGCTTACTTTTTTATATGAAGAGATATCTTATACTTTTTCTTGTTCTTCCCACTCTCATTTTTTCACAGCATTCCAAAAAATACCCTTCTCTGTTGTGGAAGATCTCAGGAAAAGGATTAAAAACCCCTTCTTATTTGTATGGTACCATGCATGTGAGCAACCGCGTGGCATATCATTTATCTGAACAATTTTTCGACGCCCTTAAAAGCGTTGATGTTGTAGGTTTGGAAACCAATCCCGGAGAATGGCTTCAGAACATGGAAAAGACCGGAGAATTAAGCCAGATTAACCAGTTCAGCAATCCCTACCTGTACAATCAGAATTTTTACAAATCCACTTTTTCAATTGCTTCTTCTGACAAGCGACTCCTGCAGGGGATACTAAGTTATGATCCTGATATTATCAACGGCTTATTATACCGGCATAACAGGAGTAAAGAAAATTTCGAAGAAAATACTTATATCGATCTGTTTATTTTTCAGTCCGCCTCCAAATTAAACAAACAGGTTATCAGTCTTGAAGATTTTGTTGAATCAGAAATTAAAGCGCGTTTATCTGCACTGCCTGATGAAGAAAGTGAAGAGGACGGAAACTACAAAGATTTTTACTCGGCAGGGCAAAAAATTGAAGACGCCTACCGCGATGGTGATCTTGACATGCTCGATAGTTTGAGTAAACTTTCAAGCACAAAAAACACACAGAAATATTTGATCAATGACCGCAATGTATTCTTTGCAAATACAATTGATTCCGTTTTAAAAACGAAGTCGCTATTCAGCGGCGTGGGCGCTGCGCATTTACCGGGGGAGGAGGGCGTTATTGAACTGCTCAGAAAAAAAGGTTATACGGTGGAACCGCTTGTTTCTAAAAATTCAAAGAAGAGCGATCAGGTGCGCGACCAGCTGGACGCAAAGGTAAAGCCTGTTGATTTCAGTAAACAGTTCGCGCCTGATTCGGCATTTTCGGTTTCATTACCTGGCAAGCTTTCTCAAATTGTGAATCTTGAAAATGTTAAGTATTATATCAATGCCGATATGGTGAACGGAAGTTTCTATACCATCGTCCGTCTAAAATATTTTGGTCCATTGTTTAATATCAGTCCTGCTCAAATGATGCAGCGGGTGGACAGTCTTTTGTTTGAGTACATTCCCGGCAAAACAATTTCAAAAAAAGAAATCACTTCCAACAACGGTTTAAAAGGATTTGAGATCATTAACCGCACGCGAAGAGGCGATGAACAGCATTACCAGATTTATTTTTCTGAACTGGAAATGATACTTTTTAAACTGGGCGGTAAACAACAATACGCTACCAGCAGTGAGGCTAAACAATTCTTCGGTTCCATCCAGTTTCAAAATAAAAATGATAACAGTATAGACTTTGCGCCAAAAACAAAAGGTTTCAGTATTAAAGTTCCTGCAAGTTACAGCTATGTGAAAAACGATGGATCGTCGGTGAAAGGCATCGTGGAGGACTTGTATGCGTATCAAAAAACCGCAAAACAGTTCTATGGCGTGAAGCACGCTGTATATAACGATTTTGAATATCTCGAAGAGGATACTTTTGAACTTAACCAGTTTGCAAAGCACTTGCCGGAAAATTTTAATTTCAAAGAAAATATAAAAAAGGAAATTACACAGGACCTTGGATTTCCTTGCCTTAAGATCAGCTCAAAAAATAAAACTGGTTTTAATTTTTATGGAAAACTTTATATAAAAGGGGTGCATTACTACCTGGTTTATTTTATTTCTGAAAAAGAAAGCAATTTCAATAATGATTATTTCGCCTCCTTTAAAATAACTGATTTTAACCTTGCTAATCCTGTTAAAGAGATAAGCGACCCGGATTTTTATTTTAAGGCGGTGGACGAAGTAACTGACAATTCACTTAGCCGTTTTAACGATAGCTATGCGCGGGCTTATGAAAGAGCAAAAAGCGGCAAGGAGCGTGAAAAGGACGGAAAGACCTTTGATTTTAATTACAGGAGCGCTTCTAAATCTTATTTTTCCCCTTCCAGCAATGAATACATCAACATTACATATGAAAAATTTAACGACTATGATTATAAAGCGCAGAAGGATTTTGAAGATTATTATCTGAAAACCATTCGTGAATTAAACTCTTTGGTGCCCACTCACATTAAATCAGAAAATAAAAACGGACTTTATTCTTTAACTACCATTCTTAAAGATACAGCCACACGGAGAGCAATTGATTTAAGGGTATTCATAAAAGGCGGAATGCGTTATGAAATAAGCGCACCGTTTGATACGGTAATAGGATTAAAGAACTGGACGAAAGGCTTTATGGAATCCTTTACGCTGAAAGATACTGTTATTGGTAAAAATGTTTTTGAGAATAAGTTCGCTAAATTGCTGGATGATTTATGCAGCAACGATACTACTGTCCGGAAGCAGGCCAATCAATCGCTACAGGGTGGAGTAAGCATGCAAAAAATATACGTAAATGATGTTGTTGGCTTTATCAATTCCAAAAAAATTGACCAGGTGAATGAAGACAGCAAGGCGCAATTATTTGTGAATTCCGGAACGCTGGAGAGTGAAAAAATAATTCAGCCTTTTAAAAATCTATATAAGCAGTATACCGACAGTTTCTATTTGCAATTATGCCTTTTAAAGGGCTTGGCTTTTTTAAAGACTCAAAATTCATACAACGCCTTTTATAGCTTATTAATGACCGAAACGCCTTTGGTTGGTAACGACAAAACAGTAAGTGATGTGTTTTCCGCGCTAAATGATTCGCTGGAACTTTGTAAAGGATTTTTTCCCGGCATTCTTGCACTTACCCGGTACGAAGAATATCGCGGATCGGTTTACGCTATGCTGGCAAGCATGGTTAATAAAAAAATAATTGGTCCGGCAGCATACCTCGCGCAAAAAGATAACATCATTGCCGACGCCAACCTGGCACTTAAAAGGTATAACCCTGCAAAGCCCAATGGTGTTGGCGATAACAGCGGTGAATACGATTACATGGATAAAGCCGCGAAAGAAATGGCGGAAAATATTCAAAGCAGTATTGACGGTCTTTCAAATAATAATCTTTATAAAGGGAGCGATTATTTAAAGAAAATGGAAGCGCTTAACCGGCCCGAACTGGTTAACTATGCCTTTATAATTTCGGCCTGGTATAAGACCGATGAAAAAGCTAAAAATTATTTCGCGCGTCTGGGAAAAGTTAAGGCCCAGAATGTGATGATGCCCGTTCTGATAAATCTATTGAAACAAAATGTGGTTTTTAATGATACACTCATAAATTACTATTGTAAAAATAAAATCACCCGCGCTTATTTTTTCAGCGAACTTGAGAAAGAAAAGCTTGGCGATAAATTCAATAAGAAATACATCAGCCAGGAAAGCCTTGTGGAATCAGTAATATTTGCTCAAAAGCAATTAGCTGGCATATACAGTTACGAAAAAGAAAAGAAACAAAAGGACAGTCTGATTTTTGTCAAGCAGGTTCCTGCCAGTAACAGGTATCAAAAAGGCAAACTTTATATTTACAAGCCGCTTCGTGGCAGGAATGAAGATGAGTCGTGGGCCATTGCCTTTGTACCGGACTCAAAGCGCACGGTTAATTCCGATATTGAAGTGGTAAGCGTAAATTATCTGATTGATTCAAAAAAATCCGAAGGAGAAAATATTAACGAGATTGTGAATGATTTTTATATTTCGTTCAGAAAGCGGGCAGGGGTAATTAATTCCAATCTTTATTTTCCGGGGTATAATTAATGTTTCCGCAAGAGTAATTTGCGGTATAGTTTATCCATATCACTGCATAAGCGCTGATAACTGAAATTTTGTAAAACCGCCCGGCGTATGGCTTCGGAATTATTATTTGACGTTTCGAAATTGGTTATCGCATTCAAAAGGTTATCGCGAAAGGGGGCCAGATCTCCCGGCTCTGAAAGTAAACCGGCACCTTTCTGTAAAATATCTTTAATTCCACCCACATTCGTGGAAACAATAAACCGACCCGCTGCCTGGGCTTCAATAAGAC